>NZ_CAXLML010000034.1:0-36267 GCF_964187505.1 Candidatus Chordibacter forsetii | reverse complement strand
TTCGCTCGAATGGATGCTCGGTTTATGTATCGGGGGCGGCGTGGTATTTCCGGTTCTTTCGTATCGCTACTGTCAGGCTCTTTGGTTGGGGTTGTATTTTTGCTTCGCCTGGCATGAAATGCCTTTGCGGGAGGAGTGAATGAAAGATGCTATTTAGGGGTTACCTTAAGTTATCAGCAAATTCCAGGTTTTATCCTATTATAAAAATCACCAAGAATTTTCCGCCCATGTTTTTTTGTCTTCCACACAGATGCCCACATACCAGTAGATTGAGGTGTACAAAGCTACCTGAATCTCAAAAAACGGGTGTGCTTGCTCGCGAGTTTTACATCTAAATGTTCAAATGGGATGGACAGAGATTGAACCCAAGTAAGTGTCTTTTTTTACAATTGCCGGACCGGGCAAATGTATGGTTGCAGTCTTTACCTTCTTTTTAAAATGAATAAAACAATACCAAGAATTTGGATATACCTCGGATTGGCTTTTGTGCTATTCTTTATCTCCTCTCAAATTGTGGGCTTTTCTTTTGAGCTAAGTGGATTATTTAAAACTTTTAGGTTATTTTTTGCTGAGTGAGTTATTGAAAATCATAAACCACTCGGAGATAATATTTCATATCCATTTTTTCCAAATCTTCATTAGGAATTGAATCATAGGTGCCGGATAATCCTGACCTTACAGAAAAATCTTTATCCTCCGATATGGGAAATACTAGAGCTGAATCGTGGCTTAGTAAATAGTCTGATAAATCATCCGCCATCGGAAGAAAGCTAAGTTCACTTTCTAGGGACATGAATTGATTGAATTCGTGGAGGTATTCAATACCCAAATCGAGAGCAGGATCTTTTTTTGAAGCAATTGTCTTGTTGGTCGAGTCTTCGTATCGAAGAGCACCACCGAAACGAGTCGAAACTTGATAATTTTCTTTTTCAATCCAACGATATTTTAAGCCTAAGGCAGTAGTGGTACGCAGATTGATCTGCTCGACGGTATCATGTTCGAAATCGCTTCTTAAATACCAGGCCAATTGTTCATGGAAGATCGAATCGTACTCAGCACCTCCCTTGGTTTCATCGGTGTCGTTTACTCCATTTGTGGTTTGGGTGTTGTAAGAAAGGAATAAATCGAGTTCACGAAAGTTATTTGAATAAATACTATCCATGCGAAATCCTGCCCCGAGAGAATCGGTGTTTCCGGATGAGCCGACCAAATCAAAGCCCAATGAGTTTTTCCATTTCATCAACAAACCTTCGTTATATTCCTGCTCTTCGATAATCAATGGATCCTCCCCGGATGCGGGCCAAAGATGTTGGATCTTTTCAAAGGATAAGTTTTTGGATTGATTGGAATCTCTAAGGTTTAATTGTTCAACCGGTAAAGGAATGGATTGCCCCGAGAGGGTATGGTTATCCTCATCGCGTACGGTGAGAGAAGAGGAGGAGGACATACTTAGAATGGCAGTCAAAGGAATGTTAATCGCATTTGAATAGGTGGTCTCGAAGGTCAGGTTGCCATCTACGACTTCGAGGATTTTTCCGTAAAAGATTGAACCGTCTTTGGTTTCCACACGATCGGCCAATAAGTGAAAACTAAAGACAAGTATATTTGCCCAAAAGATAAAGCTAAGTCGCATGGTATGTACTTACCCAGGAGGCCACTTCATTTGTCTACCCCCAAGCACATGTACATGCAAGTGGGGGACTGTTTCTCCAGCATGGATCCCGTTATTTATAACGGTACGGTAACCATCTACCAGTCCTAGTTCTCTGGCGACTTGAGAAGCCGTAAGTAAAAGATGACCAAGCCTTGATTGATCGAATTTTTCTGCTTCTCCTAGACGGGCTATGACTTTCTTAGGAATAACTAAAAAATGAACCGGTGCTTGGGGCTCAATATCTTTTATCGCGATACAAACTTCATCTTCATACAAGATCTCCGCGGGGATATCTCGGGCAATGATTTTTTCAAAAAGAGTGCTCATTTAAGAATATTTATGAAAATAACTTATTTGGACGTCCATATTCGTAGAGATGATAGGTAAAAATCCTCCAAAGCCGTTTCGTCTTTCAAATTTACCTCCATAAGCCGGACATTTTTTTCTAAACAAGCTAAAACCCTTGAAAGTTTAATTCCTAGTTGAGGAAGAATTTGACGGTTCTCGTTCTGAACGACAAAGGAACGGGTAGCTTCTGCTAATTGTTTGAGGATCCTAGAACGAACACCTCGCCTTACTCCAGCATCCAAGGCATCCTTTTCTTTGTCATCCATACTTGGTGCATCATTTTTAGCTTTTTTGGCTAAAGTATCAGCTTCTTCTTTAATTAGGCCAAGCAACGAGGTTATAAGTCCATACGAGGCAAAAAGTGGGCTAACCCGATCCTTTCTCAGGCTTTCACGATCCAGGAGTGCCAGAATCCATTGTTGATACTTAGACTTCCATGCTTCCCATTGTTCATTACCTAAAACGGGAGCTACTGTGGGCAATCGAGCCATGAGGCATCGACTTCGAATGGTTGCGAGTAAGGAATAGGGTTTTGTGCTTAGTAGAAGCAGGTAGGTACCCGATGGTGGTTCTTCCAAGGTTTTTAAAAAAGCGTTGGCAGATTCTTTGCGCATTCGGTCGGCTTCGTGAATGATTGCAACTTTACTACCACCTTGGTTGGATGTGCGGTTAAGTGTGGCAATCAATTCACGCGTTTTTTCAACCGTTATGATCCGGGCCTTTCCAGTTGGTCGCAGATTAAATAGATCGGGATGATCAAACCTCGAATCATCAAGGGATAATAAACATCTAGCCAGAGCCAAGGCTGCGTCTTGGTTTTGTTCAACTGACTGACCAAGTATAAGGATAGCATGATGCAACCGATCCTCAGCAAATCGGTGCTGAAGTGCCTCGATAGGATCGGTATTTGAATTAGGCATACTTACCTAATAACAAGAGAAATAGTGGTGAACTAAGAATTATTCCTGGGAGTAAAAACGGGCATGAATTTCATTCCATATTTCTAACTCGATTTCCTCGGGATCTCCGTTTCCGTCAACCACAAAGAAACGCTCGGGCAGGCTGCGGGCAAGGTGAAGGTATCCTTTTCGGACTTTTCCATAAAATTCAATATTTTCCTGCTCCATGCGGTCGGGCATGTCAGATACACGGTGTTTAATCCTCTCAAAGCCAACTTCTGGTGGTATGTCTATTACAATGGTAAGATCAGGAATAATCTCACCAACCGCGAACTGGTTGATCATAGTTACTGGATCATCTGCAATTTGCCTAGCAACACCCTGATAAACTGTTGTTGAATCAAGGAATCGATCGCATAGAACGACTTTTCCATTTTCAATGGCCGGAAAAATAATTTCGCGGACGAGTTGTGCCCGGCTGGCAGCGAATAGTAGAAGCTCGGTTTCCGGTAAAATGCTTTTGGAGGAATCTGCATGCATCAGAAGATGTCGAATATCTTCTCCGATAATAGTTCCCCCAGGTTCTCGGGTGACAATTACGTCTCGGTGATCAATTTCTTCCAAGCGATCAGCAATACGGCGAATCTGGGTAGATTTACCACACCCTTCTGATCCTTCGAAGGAGATAAGTAGGCCTTTTTCGTGACTCATATAGTTTAAGAGTTTTGTTTAAGAAGTTCGATTACTTGTGATGTTGATGGGCTTTGGGCAGTACGAACATAATGCCCAGAGGTACAAGTTGCCAAAGCAAGAGATGTTAAGGGGGAAAATCCGCTTAGTCTGGCACTGCAAAAACCGGCATTAAAGTGATCTCCCGCACCAGTCGTGATCTTGGGATTATCACAAAAAGGCCCCGTAGTCCACCAAGCACCATCTTTAGTGGCACAAGCGGCTGATTCAACAGGATGCAGAACTATTGTGGATATACCAAGTTCCCTGCGGATGTCTGATGCCATTTTCTTGAGGGAATCTTCGTCTTTGTCTCCACTCTTCAAACCTAGAACATCACAAACTTGAAGCCCTTCGTTGTAATTGAGGCCTAAAGTTACCTCAGCATGAGCTTGGAAACGGGAGATGACGGTTAATACTTCCTTAATATCAGAGCTCGAACGTTTTGCAGGATCAGCTAAATCAAAGAAAAAAGAGCGTGTATCCCGCGGCGGTAGGTTGGGCAAAATTTTATCAACCAATTCGACGAGAAAGTCAGTCATTTTGGGAATCATTGTCCAATTTACGATGGATATTAAATCTGCTTTAGATAACAAGTCTATAAATTCGCCTTCTCCGCATGCCCCGATAATTCGGGAGTAATCAATTTCTTCGAGGCTTAGGGTATTTCCAAGCATTACCTTTCCGTCCTTGAATTCCATAGCAGTGGTAATTCCTGGCTCACTGATAGAAATTGCGTTGGTTTTTCTAGCGAATTCTTCAAAGACAGGATGTATGTTAGGGTTACCCAGGCCACCAATGTAACGAACACCCATACCGAGGGAGAGCATTGCATTGGCCATAATGGGGCCATTGCCTCCTAATTTCTCGAACCTTGGATAGAGTTCGATGTTGGCACTTTTACCCGCGGCAGCCGAAATTTTAGCACCCATTTCTGCAATGGTGGGCACGGGATCAAAGTTATCTCCCAGACCGTGTCTCTTTTCTACGGGAGCAACAATTTTATCAACAAATCCATCCAAACCGACGATCGAATTTTTCGAAGAAAGGGAAAATGTCGTTGTATTGATTTCATCTAGAACTTTTTGAGTTACCTGCATAAGAGATTTTGCCTAAGATGCTTTGGATAATCGTGCAAACTTAATCGATTTCTCTGCTACACTTTGTGCAAAAGATGCGTTTTTCGTTGATTTTTAATCCTTACGCCTAAAATTGGGAGTTTGGTGTTGGATTTTTGAAATATTATGAATGTGATGGGAAACTTATTAACCGAAGATAACTTTGTACCTTTGCTTGGGTCTGCTGACTTATTTAGCTATTTTGCAGATTCTAACTTTGCGGGGAAGGTCGTTATATTTGTGCTGGCTTTGTTAAATTGCTGGGCTCTCTCGATCATGTTCAACAAAAATTCTGAACTGAAGCGAATTCGTCGAGCAAACGCTCGGGACGAAAAGAAAATTAATGAGCTTCCCAATATGGTAGACTATGACGATGCAAATTTTCCCGGTCAATCGAGTCCATATCTTCGTGTTTGCTCGAGGGCGATGGCAGCTGCTCGGGCAAGTTCTAAAGATGGTAGGGTACGGATGAATTATGTTGAAAATGCAATTCGCCGGGCAATTACCGAATATGAAGACAGGTATGAAGAAAAGATGTACTGGTTGGCAACGATTGTTTCCGGAGCTCCATTTCTTGGATTACTTGGCACAGTATGGGGAGTGATGGACGCTTTTGGTACGATGGATTCGGGGGGGGCTACAATTGAACACCTTGCCCCAGGTGTGTCAGGGGCATTGTTGACAACCGTTACTGCTCTGTGCGTAGCCATACCCATTGTGTTTGCCTATAATAATCTCTCAGCTCGAACCCGGGGGGAAATGACAAAATTAGAAAACTTTGCTAGCAATCTTGCTGATCGCATTGAATTGGAGACCAGTGCCTGAAGGAAGTATCAACGAGAATTCGAGACATCTTTGGATAATTAAATGGCAAGAAGTTTTACAAGAAGAAACAAGCTTTCAGTAATTTCAGAACTGAATGTTACCCCGTTAATCGATCTCGCTTTTTCTCTACTGATCATATTCATGATCACCACTCCAGTGATCGAGCAATATAATCGGGTAAACCTTCCCGAACAGTCTAGCTCTGCCAAGCAGCCTCCGCCTCCGGTGGAGGATAAATATATCACGATTGATGAGTCAGGCGCTTACTTTTGGGGAAAGGTCCCTATCGGGAAAAAGGAGCTACAGGACCGACTTGACGAAATTTCATTAGGTGAGGGGACCGCTCCCACTATACACATACGTGGAGATCGCTCCTTGCCTTATCAAAAGGTGATTGATGTGGTTAATATGTTGAAAGAGAGAAACTTGACCAAGCTCAGTTTAGATACCCGGGCAAGCTGATTCTCTTCCTTTATGGGATTTGCTTAAGCAGCTTGGTCAGGACTTTTCCAGGACCACACTCAAGAAATTCACTCGCTCCATCCTTACGCATCTGCGTGATTAATTCAGTCCATCTAACCGAGCTATGTATTTGACGCACCAGTAAGGGAGCGATGGCATCACCATTGGAATAAGGGGCAGCCTCCACATTTGAGTAGACGGGGAATTGGGGGGATGAAAAACGAATTTCTTCCAAAAACTTCCCAAACTCTCGTGCTGGTTCTTCCATCATTCGCGAATGAAATGCACCGCTAACCTTCAAGGGAACCACCATCCGAGCACCAGCATCTTTAAGTGGAATAAGTGTGGTTTTGATTTGTGCAGCAGGTCCGGATATTACGACCTGACCGGGGGAATTGAAATTAGCAAGGTCTACTTGTTCTGCACCGATTTGTTCAAGTGTGCTTTGAATCTTTTCGACTTCCATACCGATTACTGCAGCCATACCTCCTCCAGTTACTTGAGACATGATATTTCCACGCTTTGAAACCATACGCAGCCCATCCAGAAAGGATACGCAACCGGCAAGAGCTAGTGCGGCAAATTCTCCAACGGAATGACCAGCAGCTACATCGGGTATCTGCCCGTCGTCGATTTTGGCTTTGCCTTCTAAAAAGCTGACCAAGAAGAGCGCGGGCTGGGTAAATTGAGTTTGTGACAGTTGTTCTTTTGCATCTTCAAGGCAAAGATCACTTAAGGAATAACCCAATTCTTGATTGGCTTGTTCGATAAGTTCAGGGTAGCGATGGAAAACATCGGTACCCATCCCTTTGACTTGGGAACCTTGACCTGGAAATAAAAAAGCGAGACTCATAACTTGGATGGGTTAATTAGGTATTGCGTTGCGAGAAAGAAAAAAAGTCCATAAATCGAAGATACATTCCTTGATTAAAGAGCGAAAGAAATGCAAGAACATCTGATGATTGACGCAAACAATGCCATGCATGCAATGCCTGACATCGCTAGGGAATTGGCACATGATCGAAACCTGGCAAGAGATAGTTTGTTAAGAATGCTTGAACCTTTGGTGGCAGATGGAAACCGAGTGACCGTAGTCTTCGATGGACGGGAGGGTAGGGGCTCTTTACAAAAGTACCGAAACCTTGACTCCTATGATGTTGTTTACTCCTCATCCAGTGAGGGTGCAGACGGGGTAATTGAACGTATGGTTATGGTTGCCAAAAATCCGGGTAGAATTTGCGTGGTTACCAATGATAACTTAATTCGAAACTGTGCATACGCACATGGGGCATCTGCCATGCGGGTGGAGGAATTTGTTAAGCGTTTGGATCATTCAATTGATCAGGTAAGTCGTCGGGCAAACTTCAATAAATCGAGATCGCGGAGTGAGCGTGAGCCTTTTCATAATCGTATTGAATTTCCCGAAGGTGATAAGTGATCCGTAAATGACAAAAAACGGTTTAGTTGAGGAAGTCCCCGGGTATTATGGTTCGGTTAAAATTGAAGAATCAGTTGCTCAGCGTATTTGGTCGGAGCAGGACTTTTTTACGGATTCATTAGTAACCAGCTGCGGGAAAAAAGTATATGTGGATTATGCTGGTGACTGGAATCTGTCTATCGAGGGTCCTGATTTTCGTAATGCTAAATTAGTCATCGATGGGGAAAGCTTTATTGGAGATGTAGAAATTCATTTTTTCCCCGAAGGTTGGAAGTCACACAAGCATCACCTTGATTCAAATTATAACAAAGTGATTTTACATGTCTGTATCTTTTCACGGGCTTCGGGTAAGACTTATCAAGAAAGAGCGAGTAATGGTAAGGCAGTGCCGTGCCTGGTCTTGTTACCAAGTTTGCTTCATGGAATAGAAGAGTATGCGGAGGCTCATGCACTTACCCGTTTATCCGGGCAAGACAGTTTGGCCGATTTTGCATTGAGCAAACTAGTAGGTATCAGTTTGGGTAAATGTAAAGAAAGAGCTCGTTCCCGATGGATGGCCAAGAAGGGATTTGCTCACTCACGTTTACTTAAACAGGGGTGGGAGATGGCTTGTCATCAATGGTTTTTAGAAATCCTCGGTTACAGGAGAAATAGGACGCAAATGGCCAAGATTGCTCAACAATTTTCGATCGATCTGTGGAAGTCCGGTCAAGTTGACCTCGATCTTATTTATCGATCACAGAGAGGTTGGAAACTCCGCGGTTGCCGTCCAGCAAATCACCCCTTAACCCGAATACATCAGTATGCTGAGTTATGGAGAACATGCCCGCAATGGATTGAGGATTTATCCAAGCTTTGGGACACCTTTGCTTTTCAAACTCTAGATAAGACAGGCAGTGAAATAGAATGCCCTAAAGTTTCTCAATTGTCGGGTATTTGGATCAGGCAATTACTGGGCGAAGTTTTTGGGCGTGGAAAGGCAAATACCTTATGGATTGATGCCGCATGGCCTTTACTTTGTGCATCAAAGCAAAAAAATGGTTTTTCTCTTTGGATGTCTTGGCCAGCAGGAGATTGTCCAAAAAAATATAGAGACTGGGCAAAAAAGCTATCTTGGACAAATCCTTCAGGTAAAAAGCCCTTCACGAATGGATTGGTTCAATGCATTATACAAACTTTGACAGTTGATTCGTACGGTTCTGAAAAAAAATCTCTGATTCTATGACTAGTCGGATTGAAGAAGACTTGATTTTTCTTAGTGGACCCACCGTCGAAGGGTTGAGGTTTGCCAAATTATTTTTGGGCGACGAAACCTTAGCTCAGGAATTAGTGGAGCGGGCACTACTCCGCTTGACAATTGTTAGGGATGGGAAGAGAAGTCGTGCTAAATTTTTTGGGGACCTGGAAAACCTTTGTTTGGAAGAAAAGAATAAGAAGAGTTCTTTTAAAGAAAAACAACTTGAACTTTTTACTATTGAGCCTAGCGGGCAGGTTCGAAATGAGAATAAAAAAGATATGCGAGTTGCCCGTGCTCAGGCCCTGTTGTGTGGTGAGGACAAAGCAATTGTTGAGAGCTTGCAAAAGAAGCCGATTTTCGCAAATGAATGTTTTCGGGAACTGGTTATCGGATTTTCAATTCGATTAAGCGAAGAAGCTCTTTCGGTTGAAAATAATATTCCAATCTCTCTAGGCATTGAGCGATATGTAAAGATAGCCAATTATTTACTCGGTTTACTAGCTGAGAATGAAGCTATGGAAGTTGAGCGGAAATGCCGGTTTCATCCGGATTGGCAAAAAGAGAAGATATTGATGGGGGAGGCGGTCGGATGGATGGAGTCTGCTTTACAGGTTTTTGATGTATCGTTTGACCCCCGAGGAATCATTTTAAATGATGACGTAAAGAAGAGGGTTCTGGAGGAATGGAAGCTTTCTGACCATGAGGAAGTATTGATCGAGGGCACAGGGGAATTAGTTGAGGAAGAGCAAGTTATACCAATCAAATCGAATGGGCCATCGAATGTTCAACAAAAAGGCAAAACTCTCATGGTTTTTCTTTGCACCGGTTTTTTCGCGAGCTTAACTGGTTATTTGGGATGGATGGAGAAATTAGAGTCTGTTCCCCAACTAAGTTCAGATAAAAAAGACGAGCTCATTGTCTCTGACCAATTGGTGCATTCATTAAAGGATGACAACTGGACACAGCTTGCTCAATTTGCTGCTAATGAAAAAGCTAACTTAATTTTAGAGGATAGGTTGGTAAATGAAATTGAAAAGATGGAAGATCAGATCACGATCAGCCCAAGTCTTTTAACCTCTAAAGATTCTGACTTTAATATTACTTATCCGCCTAATTTTACCAAGAATATCGATCCAACTTTAAGACAGGCAAATTTTCTAAAGCTTGAAGTATTAAAAACTGTCATAGGTATGCCTGAGGGATATATCTTTCTTCCCGGTAAAGAAACCTTGGGAAAGGTAATAAATATTGAAAGGAAAAACGGCTTGATTGAATTTCAACGAGCAGATTGGCCAAATTTAGAGAAAAGTTTTGCTCTTGCGGTAAACGAATATGAATTGCGCTTAGGTTCAATAAACCAAGGTTTTATAATTATTTTGGGCAAAGTCAGCCGGCTTGAGTTGGAAAAAGGAGCAGTTTCCAAACTCAAAAGATACCAACTTATTCCAAGTGACGCATGGTGGTTGGATATCAACCAATCTCGCCAAAGGCTTGGGCTTGATCAATTATCAAAGTGATTTAGCTTTAGTTTTTAAAAATTGATTGGTTAGTTTCTACACTAAGGGCAAAAGCATTTGAAGAACCTGTTCCCTGTTCCTTCTGGTCCAATTAATACCCGTAATCGGTGCATGCATTTCGGGCAATGCCCAACGTAAGCTGTCCCATCTTTGTTTTTGTAAATCCGCCCGTAAGTGCCACATTTAACATAATGAATGCCCAAAAATGCCCGCCCGGGACTTGGCGTTGAGCTCTGCGGTGAGGGGGGCTCCCCGTTCATGTCCTTACTCTGATTGCCCGCGTTGCAGACCGCGTACTAAACCGTCAACGCGTTGAGTTAAAATATTTGCTTGGACTGACAAACCATCCTGTCCCTCGATGACTCCGGATACCCAAGTTTTTACTCTTTCCTCGAAAAATTGAAGCTTTGCCTGTGATTTAGGGTCACTGGCAAGGGCAGTAAAACTAGTTTGTAAATCCTGAGTGGTTGAATTGTTTTGCCCGAGCATCTCTTGAATGGCTTGGAGGGAGGAGTGAACTAAATCCAAATTCACTTCATGTGTGGTTTTCTGTATGGGCTTGTAGTAATGGGGTGCGGAGGGCTGTTTGATTTGAGGGGCGTTAGCACCGGCACCTTCGAATAGAGGAAAGGAAGTATCGGCATCGTCCGAACTAAAAAGAGGTTGCTGGTTGAAGGAAAGGGTTGCCAGTGCCTTAAGCTGTTTTCTTAGCACCTTAAGTTTTTTGCGCGATTGAATTTCTTTCTCTTTGCTCACCTTGCGAATTACATCTGCTTTCATGGTCGGTGCAAGATGTGCAATCTCTTCAAGAATGGAAATAGTTTTTTCCAGGGCAATTTGTTGGGTTTGTAAGAAGGAAATGGCACCCTGGAGATACTCTTCCAAATTCTCTTTTGTTTTGAGCGGAGCTTGTTCCTCAGCAATTGGTAATTTGCTACGGGTTGTTTTGGAGAGTTTTAGTCGCATAATTTAATATATTCTTATCTTGAGGAGGGCAGGCAAATCAAGATGAAAGGGCGGCTCGCCCAAATTTTGAAAGCGAATAAATACCCGAGCCAATCAATTGCTCACCTAGGTAAAATGCAAGGATTTGACCAGGGGTTAGGGCACGCTGTGCGACCTTGAATTCGACGGCCCAAGTTTCATTAGCTTTTTTAATTAGCCTGATCGGTGTGGATGGGTCTCGGTAGCGGGCTTTGCCTAGAAGGTTGATTTCAGTTTGATGTTCAAAACCGGGACAAAGAAAGCCCACCTGCTCCAATCCAAATCGCTTTGCCCATAGAGTGGGTTCATTTGGACGATCAAAGGCTACGATTAATTGATTTGTTACCTTATCTTTACCGGTTACGACAAAGTTTTCATGATCGGTGTTGGATGGCACCCCGATGCCTTTCCTTTGTCCTAAAGTATAGCGGTGTAAACCTTGATGGTTTCCAAGTACCTTGCCGTTTGTATCCACAATTTCACCGTTTTTGTCTTGGATGAAATGAGATAGGAACTCAGGAACTTTAACTTTTCCTAAAAAACAAATTCCCTGACTATCCTTCTTTTGGGATACAGGTAATGAAAAGGCATGAGCCAGTTTGCGCACATCTGGCTTTTCCAGCGAACCTAGAGGGAATCTGGAATACATGAGCTGACTCGATTTTAAGCGGGCAAGAAAATAAGATTGGTCTTTGTTTTTATCTTTCCCCTCCCAAAGTTCTGCTTCTCCGGATTTGTTTGTTTTACGGATGCAATAATGTCCGGTTGCCAATGCCTCAAATGATTGCTTTTGGGCGTACTCCAGTAGTGCGCCAAATTTCATCTGTCGGTTGCATAATACATCTGGGTTCGGAGTTATGCCGTCGGCATAGCCATGAACCATTGGGTTGACTACTTCTTGCTGGTAGAAATCGATAAAATTGACCACATGAAAAGGAACATCCAACTGTAAAGCTACAGTTTCAGCATCTCTAAGGTCTTGTGCTCCTGGACAATTACCCAGGAGATCATCTTCATGTTCCCAGGTTCTTACATAAACGGCTTCGACTTCATGACCGGCTTGTTTAAGCAAAGCGGCGGTAACCGCACTGTCTACCCCCCCAGACAAGGCGACAAGAATTCTTTCTTTCGGTGATCTTTGCACTCTAAGGCGAACAATAATGATTGATCGGGGTCCAAGCAAAAGGTTTTTGGATGGATTCACAGAACCTTTCTCTGTAAGGAGATAGGCGATGGGGTATAAAGGTGGAGGAAAAACATGGGTAGAGCCAAAAGGTTTGGGGTGGGTCGCCTTGGAAAGAGATTGGGAAGGAGATCTTTTACCTCAGGATCTCGTGGCGGAAGCTGGTATTATCGGAGATGGGTTTAAGGTTGCAGAGCCCTATACACGGGCTTCTTTTGGCGGTTATGTGAAGGTCGACAGTAAGTGGTTGTTTTTTTTTCCTGATCAATCAATTTCTTTTCATGGTATAAAAGGAGAGAAACTTTTTCTTTTGGGAGATTGTAATGATTGGGAAATTTCTTCTCGGTGGGAATTATCCCCTGTTAAAGGAGGAATGCAACTTTGGGTCGAGGACGAAACCTTGAGTGAATTTGAAGAGTTTGAATTTAAGTTTTGTACCGAAAAGGGTAGATGGATTGATCCGCACGATAACTTTCCTGCTTTTCCGACTTCTGCGGGAAAATTTCGTAATGCTTGGTTTCATAAAAATAGAACAGGTAAGGATTTGGTTGAATTTAACCTTATTGAACCCCGAGGAGTCATAGGCAGTGAAAAATGGATATCTTACCGACCGGAGGGTAGTTTCGGGTTTAGTTTTGACGGAGAATATTCATCGTTTCGAATCTTTGCTCCACGGGCTGAGGGCATTGAACTTTTATTATTTGAGAAAACAGCTGATAGCATTTCTCAAAAAATACCGATGTTGCCTAAGGATGACGGAAGTTGGTTTGTAACTTTGCAAGCTTCATTAAAGGGGGTACTTTATAAATTTTCTATAACCCAATTAGATGCTCAAAGTAACTTATTTTCTAAAGAAATTGTAGACCCGTATGCTCGTGCAATGGTGGGTAGGAATGGACCAGGGCTTGCCTTGTTTCCAGAATCCAAGCCTCCGGGCAAGGCTTTCAATCCGCCTCCAATTGAGGACGCTGTAGTGGTTGAGGCACACATCCGGGATTTGTTAGCTAATGCCCCTTGTGCATTAAGTGATGGGGACAGGTTAGGGTTTAAGGGGTTGGCTAAGTGGCTAACCTCCAAAGATTGTTACTTGCGAAAACTCGGCGCAAATGTTGTAGAGCTTCAACCTATTCATGAATTTGATGCCAGGACAAAAGAACAATACCATTGGGGGTATATGCCGGTAAATTTCTTTTCTCCGGCATCCGTTTATTCAAGTAGTTCCAAGAATGACGCATCTCTTTCTGAGTTTAGCCAATTGGTCGATGCCTTTCACGATGCCGATATGGCGGTTGTTTTGGATGTAGTTTATAACCACATAGGGATACCTCAGCATCTAATCAATTTGGATAGGGAAATTTATTGCTCAACGGACAGTAGTGGAGATTTGACTAATCATAGCGGTTGCGGAAACGATTTAAGATGTGAGTCGGAACCCGTAAAAAAGTTAATCATAGACAGCTTAGTTTATTGGGTAGAAGTTTTTGATGTAGACGGGTTTCGTTTTGATTTAGGTGAATTGCTTGGCCTAGAATTGCTTACTGAGATTGAAAATGAATTAAAGAAAATAAAACCTGGAATTCTACTTTTTGCTGAACCATGGAGTTTTCGTGGAAGGTTGCCCGTGGAGATGAATAAGACAGGCTATTCACTTTGGAGCGATGCATCGAGAGAAGGATGGCTCAAGTATGCTAAAAACCAATCGGGGAAGGATCTAGCGATTAACCTCTTGAATGATGATTCAGGAAATCAAAATCATAGGTCTTACCAGTCTCTCAATTATTTGGAATCTCATGATGATTATGCTTTAGTCGACCGTTTTCGGGACCTGGGAGATTGGGGGGAGGGAGATTCTTTACCTGAGGAGGTCGTTCGCCGAGTGATGGTAGCCTTGGGAATGTTAATGGCAGCTCCTGGTGTACCCATGCTTAGTGCAGGACAAGATTTTTTGAGGCATAAACAAGGTATTAGAAATACCTATTTAAACGGTGATATAAACGCATTAAATTATAAAAACCTTCAAGTTTTTGAGGAAGAAGCTCTCTTTGTTCGGAAGTTAATCGAAATTCGATTGTCCAGAGCTGGTCATCGAGCAAGGTACCCTCATTCGGATGAGTGGACCTTACATTCTTTCCCTGTTTTTTCAGAATCTGCAATTTGCTATGGTTGGGAACATAAAAAAACAGAAGAAAAATTTTGGATTTCTGCTAACCCTTCCCAAGAAATAGCTTCCATTGAGTTGCCTGAATCTTGGAGTTCAGTTGCCCAACAGTTGGCGGCTTACGGCTTTGAATCTTTTGACCCAAATGTAGTAAATCCACTTTCTTTTTATTGGGCAGGTAATATCTAGGCTTCTATGGACTCAAAGAAATCCTGAGCAATTCCGTAGCGTAAATTGTGAAAAGAATGAGTAATGCTCTGGGCACCCAAGAATTCCATCGTTTCAATGATCGTAATTAGTCCAAATGGAAATACATCTGCCCGGTCACTGGGTAGTTTTGGAAACCGGCCGACTCGATTACTAAGAGAAAGGCTGCATACCTCCTTCGCTAATTGTTTAATTTCTGAAAGGTTGAGGCTTCTGTTTTTCATGTATCCGTCAGGATTATTTAAGATCTGGCGTAAAAATACTAGTATACCTCCAGTGCCCACTAGGTGCGGTCTTTTCGCAGAATAAATTTTGAATTCTTTTTGAACTATGTTCCGGACGAAACCTCTAGTTTTAAGTTGAGTTTCAGGAGTTAGGGGCAGGTTGAGGTTTGAAGAATTTGCTAAAGCCACTGATACCGCTCCGAGTGGTAGGCTTTGTATGTTACATACTCTTTTTTGTTCAACCTCCATTATTTCTAAGCTACCACCCCCGATATCCAAGGCGAAATAATCTGCAAGATCATTAATCATTGGGTCGGTTTGCAGCCCTTTAACCACGGCTTTTGCTTCTTCTTGTCCTGAAAGAATTTTAATTTTCAGACTAGTTTGTTGTTCGACAAAGAGTGTAACTTCTTGTGAGTTTTCGGCTTTTCTTAAGGCTTCGGTTGCAACAACAATCAAGTGATCGGTTTGATGGGATTGGCATATGTTTTGAAATTTATCTATGCAACTTACCAGGCGGGTAGACCCTTCTTGAGAGATTTTTAAAACTTTTTTTTCCGTTAGTGTGAAAATCCTACAGGGAAGGGATTTCTCTTCCAGGACTTTGAAATTCTGTTGGCCTGGAAAAGGTTTTATTTGAGCAATAAGTAATTTGCTAGTGTTTGAACCAAGGTCAATTACACCGACTTTCATATTTGCTTATTCAAAAGAGTAACCTGAAGGACCAATTACTATAGTGAACTCGCCCTTGCCGCTAGATTGACTCTGTTCTTCAATTACCTGATTAACTGGTCCAGATAAAATAGACTCATATGATTTGGTCAGCTCCCTAGCTAGGCAAATAAATCGATCGGAACCTAGGATTTCAGAAATAGCATTCAAGGTTTTTTCAATTTTGTATTTTGATTCGTAAAGAACGACTGATCCGTCGAAATCTTTCCATGACTCAATCGTTTTCTGAACTTGTCCCCTTTTTTTGGGTAAAAAACCAATGAAGGCAAACTGATGAGTGGGGAGTCCCGATGCAGCAAGGGCAGTAAGGGCAGCATTAGGACCAGGGATCGGAATAATCTTGAGCTTGCGGGCATGGCATTCTCTGACCAACCGAAACCCTGGGTCGTTAATGCACGGGTATCCGGCATCTGATAATAAAGCTACTTTTTTCCCGCTTTCGATATCTAGGGCAATTTCTTGAGATTTTTTCCTCTCATTTTCTTCACGGTATGAAACCATGGGGATTCGAAGGTTTAAATGCTGTAAAAGTTTGGCAGTTACCCGGGTATCCTCACATGCGATGATGTCAGAATTTTCAATCGAAAGAGCTGCCCTTTGGCTTAAATCACCAAGATTACCAATCGGAGTGGCAACAATAAAGAGACAACCGGATAATTCTTGATCCGGACTCATAGGTAAGCTGGAGAACTATCTATTAAAACCGCCGCGATCGAAGCCACCTGGTAAACTGTATTCCCAACTGGCAGGACGACTCTGAGGGATTTTTGAATCATCAGGTGATGCAGTGAAGCAACCAGTCATGGATGATACAAGGAAGATAAAAAATGATAATAGGATAATTTTCATAAGAAATTCTCAAAGGGTTTCTTCTATCTCTGGTACTACATGTACACTGTCTCCTGGACGTAGGTCTTGGGGTGACCCAAACTGTGGTAGTAAGTACGCAAGAGAGTACCCCTGGCTGACGCTTTGGATGCGGATACGGGCAGCTTTTTTATTTTCTTTCCATAAGGTGTAAACATTGCCAAGAGAAACGCCACGTTCACTACCTAGTGGGAGTAAAATCATCCCGGATTTACCATCAACTCTGCCTACGGTTGACGGTACACCACTTTCACTAATTTCCTTAGCTTGTGCAGCGAGCATAAGTTCAGATTGTGATAACTTTGGTGGTCCATCTTCTGTTGGTAGGAAAGGATTGACTGAAAGTTCCACGTCCGTTTGTTCAACCTCACCGCCTTGCTGCTTGGAAATCATTTCATCAATTCCTCGCTTGTAGCCCTCTGCGTCAGCTTTGCGAACCTCATCCTGAAGCACAGCAAGTTGTTCTTTTTGTTCGTTCCTTAATGTATTAATAAAGTCTTGATTTTCCTTCTCTACAATAAGTTTCTGCTCTTCTAAATTGGCGACCAAGCGGTTGAGTTCAGACTCTTTTTCTTCTGCCGCTTGCCTTTCTCCTTCACGTTCTTCTTTTTCTATTTTCAGGTCCTCTTCGAGTCCTGCAACTTTAACTGTTAATTCTGCTTCGATCTCTTCAAGTTCTTCCTTTCGCTCCTTCTCTTTAGCGTGGAGATTTTGGAATGTTCTTAAATCCTTATCCCTCTCTACAGTCATATTTCTAAGCTTGGAGATTTCTTTGATGTTATTATCGCGTTCCTTGTAGAACATACCAATTACTGTTCTCAAGCGGTTGGCTCGAGGTACTCCTCGTATTATTGTTCCGTCTTCTTTTTTTATATCCTGCTTGGGGTCGTCAGAAAATGGATCTTGGAGGCTTGCGGGTGGAGATAACTTGGAATCTTGTTGCCAGCTTTTCGATTCAGAATTCCAGGTAAGTGAATCTACCCCGTATTCAAGGTTAAGGTTTAGCAAACTATCTCGGTACTCAGGACTTTTGAAAATTCCTTTTTCTGCAGAATCAAGAGACTCGGATGCAATAGCTAGAGGGTTTTCATCATTTTGACCCACAGGGTCATTGGCATCAAATATTTCGAAAAAAGAGTTTTTCTTTTCTTCAATGTCACTCCATTGCTTATCTCTTTCAGATTGCAGGATGGTGTAGGCATCAGAGACAACCTCATCCAAAAAAGAATGGCTTTGAGATGTGGAGTTGTCCCATTTTAACCAAATAACACCAGCTAGGCCAGCTAGGGAAAAAGTAGCCAACAATCTTAAAACTGTAGCGAAGGCTTTCATATTTAAATTTTAATTAATGCTGTATTGGAAAGAAAATCAATCAATCTTTGCCACATAAATTTTATTTTACTCATATAAGGCAATCCGAAAGACCTGTGCCCGGTCAAGTCCGTGGGTTGATATTATTTCCAATTCTATGGATTTTATTGGTTGATCTTCAAATAGATGAGATCGGTGGGCGCTAAGATTTTCCTGGACTTCAATCAGGCAGTTAGATTTTCCATTTTGGTCGGTTGAGTAAATTTTATAATCTTTGATTAGGGAAATTGATGGTCCACATTTTGTAGGCTGAGGGTGCGGGTAAGAGTTGTATCCAAAAGAAGGGTCAAAAAATAAATCTATCCTTGAAACAGATATCGGGGTTGTCCAACTAAGCTCAATAAACTCGGGATAGGAAAAATTGGTGGGCCTCGAAATCCAAAGTCCTGGTGTGTTGTAAGGACGAGACGAATCTGTAATAACTTCATTAGCTTGGTAAATATTTTGATTCGGAATAATTTCCATAACAGGACAATTATGTGGGGATGGATCGTAATTGGGAATCGGACAGTAATTAGAATACTGATTTTCTCCGTCGACCTGGCTCAACTTTCGGGGGTATTGAACATTAAAACCGACCGGAGCGTTACGGGCTTCAATTAAACAAAAAATTTGGACAGAACGAATTTCCATAAAATACCAACTTTGGGAAGGTAATTGAGTATTAAAATTAAATTCGATCCATTGCTTTCCAGGCTTGGCTACTTTAACGGAGTCAACCTCCAAGCAAGTGCCTGGAATATTTTGATTTTCATTAGAACCTGACATCAAGCGAACATCAAAGCTTTGAGGGCCACGGCATGATACGAGAAATCTAACAGTCTCCAGTTTATCAGTGATTATGGGGAATTGAACCAGGCAAGCTGTCGTTTCAATACCGTCTTCGGTAGGAAGTTCTTCAATGTTGCGTGCAGACCAAGTGGTTGAAGCTTGTGCAGTTCCTCGAACGGCTAGGTTTGCTTTGTCTGCAAATGGCAAAATGCTCGTACGGTGGTTTATTTGGGCTAGTTGCCCCCTGATTTTTTCTATGTAACCTTCCTTGGCCAAAGTCCTCGGTAATCTTTTTTGAGCTATACATTGAGTGGCACAAAATCCAGTGGCAATGCCCATTTGGGCGGCTGTTGGAGGATGGGAAAGATTAAGGGAGGTAACCGCGTCACAAGATGCGTGTCCCCCTGTCCATAAAAGATTCCTTACCTTTTGGGAATAAAGGCAGCGGAGAGGAATTTCAAAGGCTTGGGGGAGGGCAAGTTTACCCGTGGAGGAATAGATCAATGAATTATTTTCACACAAAGGGGATCGTCCCACTGCAACTGAATCAGAGTGTGCTCTACCTGAGAGTAAGTCCTTTTTAGTCAAGGTATAATCTCCTGATCCACGGAAAGTATTGTTGGGGGCAGGAAGTGGGATGACACGCTTGACTAGTAGTCCTTTAGCCAGATCTCTTAACGGTGAACGGTTTTTTAAGTAGTCCCAGGCAGCCCAGCAAAGTTCTGAAGCATTTGGAGTTGCTGAATCCTCAGAAATCCATTCCAAATGATGGAAGCCGCAAAGATTGCGATCTAGTGACTCCATCCAGGCAGTGCGGGCCGAAATAGAGTTTTTTTCCCACTTTGCGTTTATCCATTTGGGACAGCAGAAATGGGTGGGTTCCGTGCTCTTACCAATTTCTACAAGGGCGGCGGACCGAAAAATTGTTTTATGGTGACCTTGTGGATCCGGTATTGAATCTACACCCGTTTCCCCGGGAGCCCCTGCCAATTTTGCGAGGTGACCACGGTTTGATGCATCAATAAAGTACTTCGCACGAAACAGTACTTCATTCCCCTCCTGTAGGTTAATTGCGGTGCAAGTTTCGATTCTATCTTTAGCTGTGCTAAGAGTTGCGCTTAAACAATGGTAGCCTAGGAATGTGGATATCTTTGGTTCTGATTTTAATAGAGTCGTAAGTGCCCGTGATTGCCCGGCATAAGTACCTTCTTGATTGTTTACTCTGAGCTGAGAGATAATTTCTTCAAATATCCCCGACTCTCTAAAAAAAGTTTCATTTGAGGTGCTTGGAGAATCAACTGGCATTTGAGTAAATTCACCAATACTACCTCCCCATTCGTCAAGTCTTTCAACCAAAGCTACTGTAGCCCCTTCACGAGATGCTGCTATTGCAGAAGAAATCCCGGATAAACCTCCTCCGATAATTACAATATCTGATCTTTTAGGTTTAGGTTTCAAATTTTTATTTAGTGGGAAAATTTACTTTCAACACAAAATTTGTGCTTAAACGATGCTAAAGAATCCTAATGAAAGGCATTAAGTAAATTTAATAGGTTGTAGTTAGCTTTTTTAATATTGTACCGGAGGCAATGAGTCGATAGCAGAGATATTTGCCCGATTTTTTGATTTTAACTGTTCACTTACTCATAACCCACTCTCCTCAATCGCCCAATGAGAAACATCTTCCCACGCTGGTCTAACACCATCCCGGTTAAGTTGATCTTATCGTTGGGAATTTTGGGTGCAGTTGTTACAGCTGGCATTACTTATTACGCGACTCCTAAGTATACCCGCGTTGGTTACCAACCTACGCAACCTGTTTCTTACAACCATGAATTTCATGCAGGTGAGTTGGGCTTAGATTGTCGTTATTGCCACACTGGTGTGGATAAATCGTCCCACGCAAACATTCCTGGAGCAAATGTTTGTATGTCCTGCCATCAAAATATCAAGGGAGATTCCCCATTGCTTGAGCCGGTGCGTGCTTCATTTTATGGAGAGGATTCAAATAAAGATGGCAAACTTTCGGACGGAGAAGATGTAAACGAGGATGGTATTCTCAACGCTGGTCCTGCCATTCCTTGGGTTCGCATCCACAAAGCTCCAGACTATGTATATTTTAACCACGCCATACATGTTAATCGTGGAATCAGCTGTGTTGAATGTCATGGGCGCGTCGATCAGATGGTTGAAGTCCATCACGACAAACACTTGAGTATGGCCTTTTGTTTGGATTGTCACCGAAACCCAGAAAAAGCCCTTCGTCCATTGGATGAGGTGACTAATTTATCTTGGCAGGTAAGTGACGAAGATGGAGTGGATCCTCTCATTGCCCAAGTCCATGCCGGTCTAGAATTAAAAGATAATTGGGGTGTTCATCCACCCCTCAGTTGTACGGGGTGCCACCGATGATCATGGAAAATAATCCACCGGAATTGCCTGTGGGCAAAGAGTATTGGAAAAGTTTGGACAGCTTGGCTGAAACCCCAGGTTTTGAAGATTGGGTCTCTCGCGAGTTTCCTGAAGGTGCAAGTATGCTTGATGGAGTTCAAAGGCGCAGTTTTGTTAAGTTAATGGCTGCCTCCTTTGGTCTAGCGGGTTTAGGCATGACTGGTTGTCGTCGACCTGAGCATGTAATTCTTCCATACGGTAAAAGCCCGGAAGAGTTAATCCCTGGAGTGCCTGCATATTACGCTACCTCTCAGCCATCTGCCCGAGGCTACATTCCTTTAATTGTTGAAAGTCATCAAGGTCGACCAACTAAGGTTGAAGGTAATCCTTCTTATCTTCCTTATGGTGGAAGTACTGATATTTACTCACAAGCTAGTGTTTTAGATTTGTACGATCCAGATCGGGCTCAGGGAAGCTTTGCCCGCCAAACATTGAAGAGTGGCTTGAATCGGTGGAAAAAAGTATCCACATCTTCCATCCTCGAGTCATTAACTGATGAAGTTTCTAACGGTAAGGTTGCTTTGCTTGCGAATCATTCGCATTCCTTAACTCGTCAGTCTTTAATCAAAAAGGCCAAGTCCAAGGGAATTAAGTTTTTTGAACATGATGTTGTGGACTTCTGTTCTGCTGAGCGTCAACTCGGTAAGGCATTGGGTGCAAAACTAGGAATGCGAGCAGTTCCAAAACTGGCCTCTGCGAAGCGAGTTCTTTCCCTGGATAACGATTTCCTTGGTAACCGTGAGGCTAATGAATTAGCAAATTCCAAGTCTTTCATGGGCGGACGCAAAGTCCTCAACCCAGGTGATGCCAAGAAGATGAACCGTCTCTATGTGGTGGAGGCTGACCTTTCCCGTACTGGCGGGGTTGCTGACCATCGCCTACGGCTTGACTCTTCTGCTATGACAGCTTTTGCAAGTCTCGTTGCTGTTGAACTGCTTTCAAAAACCAAAACCGCTGATAAGGGCTTACTTAATCATCTTAAGAAACTTGGAACTGGGGCGCAGGAACATCAAGCATGGGTATCGGAAGCAGTTGCCGATTTACTCTCTCGACCCAAACAATCGGTTGTTCTTGCAGGTTCTCATTTACCCAAGGAGGTACAACTAATTGCCTATGCCATGAACCGAGCTCTCGGCTCAATTGGGCAAACCATTGATTACATAGAAACGAGTCATTCCGGTGGTTCCATTGCTTCTTTAGCCAAGCTTGTAAATGATGGTGAGATTGAGAGGTTGATTATACTTGGTGGAAACCCGGTATACCAAACCAAGGGGTTTATTAATTGGGAAGAACTTTCCAAGAAACTTAAGTATGTTGTACGCTTAGGTTCATCCATTGATGAAAGCTCTCAGATTGCTGATCACCACCTGGGTCAGTCTCATTATCTTGAAAGTTGGGATGTTGGCTTGACTTGGGACAATTCTGTTGCGGTACCTGTGCAACCTTTACTTGCTCCTTTATTTGATACCATTTCTGAGACAACTTTAATTGCCCACTTAATTGGCGATAAATCGGATGATTATTCTCGGGTAAAAGATCTTCACAAAACCCTTTCATCTGGGTCGAAATTTGACGACTTTTTGCGGCTTGGTTCCCTTGACTACAAAACAGTTACAGCCAAAGATATTGACCCCGAGTCAGCGATTGTTGCCATCAAACCAAAACAGTCGAATCCGGCTACCTTGTCTGCTGATCAGTTAGATGTTCTTATTATCCCTGATTTCCATGCTCATGATGGTCAGTATTCCAATAATGGATGGATGCAGGAATGCCCGGATCCCATTAGCAAACTTACTTGGGATAACGCCCTGCTAATCAGTCCTGTTCTGGCGAAGGAATTGGAGGCAAAGCACGCAGGTATAGGTCTTCTGCCTAAACCAACAATGCTTAACAAGAGTGGTCAGATTGCTCCAGATGTGGCCCAATTTGATGGTGGCAAACAAAAAGCCCCGGTCGTAGTTGTTAACCTGGGCGATCGTAAGATCGAGGCACCTCTTTATGTACAACCTGGCCTAGCTGACTATACAGTGGTAGCAACACTTGGTTTTGGGCGTACTCATGTCGGTCGAGTAGGGCAGGGTACAGGTTATGACTCTACCCCCTTGTTGGATGGTTCAGGTTCCTTGACTCTAAAGGGAGCATCATTGGAGCCAACGGGTCGCTTTCAAATTTTGGCAAATGTTCAGGAACATTGGTCAATGGAGGGGCGGGCGATTGTTCGTGAGGCCAACGCCGATGAATATATTTCTGAACCGGAGTTTGCTGATCGCATGGGCGCTGAGTCTCATTCCCCGCCAATGTGGGGTAAAGACCAAGATAAATCTCTTGAGGAAAAAGCGACTTCCACCCCTCGGGGAAATTCTGCTTACGAGCATCCAGATCATACTTACGAAAAATCTGATGTCTTTGGTATCCACCAATGGGGAATGACCATTGATTTAAATCAGTGTACTGGTTGTAGTGCATGCGTAGTTGCCTGTCAGAGCGAGAATAACATTCCCGTAGTCGGTAAAGATCAGGTTCTTCGTGGTCGCGAAATGCACTGGATTCGTTTAGATCGCTATTTTAGCTCTACTGCCCGTGATGGAGCAGAGATTCCATCTGATGTCCAAGTTTCCTTCCAAGGCGTAGCATGTATGCATTGTGAAACGGCCCCTTGTGAGTCCGTTTGCCCTGTAAATGCGACGGTTCATGACGAAGAAGGTTTGAACGCGATGGCTTACAATCGATGCGTTGGAACGAGGTATTGTGCGAATAATTGTCCTTATAAAGTCCGCCGCTTTAACTTTTTTGATTGGAATAAACGCAAAACTGATGAGCTCTATCAAGGGCCTATTGGAGAAGAAAATGATTCCCTTGTGGACATGGGGAAAAATCCTGATGTTACCGTGCGTATGCGTGGAATTATGGAAAAATGCACTTACTGCGTCCAACGAATACAGGAGTCTAAGATTCGAACCAAGGTAAATGCTCAGCGCTCTGCTAAACTCGAGTCTGGTAAGGATGGAGCAGGTGTAAAACTCGAAAAATCTGATCTTAAAGTACCAGACGGGACTATCAAAACGGCATGTCAACAAGTTTGTCCGAGCGAAGCGATTGTATTTGGAGACATAAGTGACCCGAAAAGTGAGGTCAGTAAATTGAAAAATAATCCAAGAGACTACTCTGTGCTTGGTTATTTAAACACACGTCCTCGGACCACCTTTCTTGCAAAAGTTCGTAACCCTAATCCACGGATGCCAGATTTTGCTGTATCACCTCATTCTGCTCGTGAATACCACGACAAAGCACATCCCTCGGATCATGGAGATGAGCACGGAACCCATTAAAAATGTCTGAGGTAAAAGAAGTCGAAGAACACGAGATCTTAAAAAAGGTCGACCCCGCTCCCTGGAAAGATGTTCCCTTGGTTCTTAACAACCGGGATTACAAATGGGTTACCGATAAGGTTTGTGGAATCGTAGAATCAAAGACTCCAACTTGGTGGTGGTGGTGCTTCATTACCGCCCTTTGCATTGCCAGTTTTACTGGAATGGGTTTGGTCTACCTTGTATCTACCGGCGTAGGTGTTTGGGGGAATAACAACCCTGTCAATTGGGGTTGGGCGATTGTTAATTTCGTTTTTTGGATCGGTATTGGACACGCGGGAACTCTAATTTCTGCAGTACTTTGTCTACTTAAACAGAAATGGAGAACATCTATTAATAGAGCTTCAGAAGCCATGACGGTGTTCGCTGTTTTGTGTGCAGGTATTTTCCCACTCTTCCACGTGGGAAGAGTCTGGTTTGCCTGGTGGCTTTTTCCCATCCCTAATGCTAATGCAATTTGGCCACAGTTTCGGAGTCCACTTGAATGGGATGTGTTTGCGGTTTCAACTTACGCAACGGTGTCGATACTCTTTTGGTACATGGGAATGATTCCAGATATGGCGGTTCTCCGTGATCGTGCAACCGAGACTTGGCGTAAATATTTTTATGGATTTTTTGCAATGGGTTGGCGGAATGCAAATAATCACTGGCGTAATTTCGAGATGGCTTATCTTCTCCTTGCAGGTCTTTCAACTCCTCTCGTTCTTTCGGTTCATACAATCGTGTCATTTGACTTTGCTGTGGCCAATTTGCCAGGTTGGCATACTACAATTTTCCCACCTTACTTCGTTGCCGGGGCGATTTTCTCTGGTTTCGGAATGGTTTTGACTCTCCTCCTTCCAGTTCGTGCGGTTTTTGGTCTGCGTGATTTGATCACACAAAAACATATTGATAATATGTGTATGATCACCCTAGCGACGGGTAGTTTGGTTGGTTATGCATACGCAATGGAGTTCTTTATTGCTTGGTACGGGGCAAACTCCTACGAGGGTTTTGCTTTTATCAACCGTGCATTCGGCAATTATTGGTGGTCCTACTGGATAATGGTTTCCTGCAATGTTATTTGTCCGCAGTTGTTCTGGTTCAAAAAGATTCGTCAAAACACACCTCTTGTTTGGATTATTTCCATCTTCGTAAATGTTGGTATGTGGTTTGAAAGGTTTGTTATTGCCAATACTACTTTGTCACGAGACTTCCTGCCTTCATCATGGGGTTATTATTCGCCAACGGTCGTAGATATTTTCACCTTTTTTGGAACCTTTGGATTTTTCTCAGTTCTTTTCCTACTTTTCTTACGTTTTTTACCTCTCATGCCTATGTGCGAAGTGAAGTCCGTTATGCCCCAAGCTGATCCCCATGCTGATCATTAATCATGAGTGATATTATGGACATCAAATATGCTGCAGCGGCGACATTTTCTTCCGCCAAAGAATTGTATGATGCCGCGGGTAAGGTAAAAGAAAAAGGCTATTCTAATTGGGAATGCTTTTCTCCTATCCCTGTACATGGTCTGGATGCTCAAATGGGATATGCGAGATCCAAAGTACCTCGGTTCACACTTGCTGGTGGAGTAACGGGCTTTTTTACCGGTATGTTAATCGTATGGTTTATGAATGAGTTTGATTATCCATTAATCGTTGGGGGGAAGCCATATTTCAGTCCCATTTATCCCTTTCCGGTTTTTTATGAACTAACCATTCTATTTGCTGCATTCGGTACCTTGTTTGGTATGTTTTTTCTGAACCGTTTACCAAGGCACAATCATCCTGTTTTTGAACACCCAGATTTCGGACGTACCGGTGATGATAAATTTATGATCGTTATCGAAGTTGAAGATCCAAAGTATGATGACGAAGAAACGGCCAGTTTCCTCAAGGAAGTTGGTGGTCAGTCTGTGCAAATTATTCGCGAACCCATAGTTTAAAGAAGTGAGATATATCATACCAATCTTTGCCATTTTGGTTATTACCATTGTCTCTATCCTTGGGTTTAGAGGTGATTATTCAAAAAATACTCCAATCGAAGTATTTCCGGATATGGATAGGCAAGCGAAATTCAAAGCTCAAACCGCAAATTCTCGCTTTGCAGATGGCAGTGCTGACCGTCTACCGGTTACCGGTACTGTCTTACGAGGAACTGCGATTGATTCAGAAAATGTTTTCTCATCACAACCGAAATTTCACTCCGACGCTTACACCACTGGTAAATTTCCGGACGGTGAGTGGGTTAAGAATGTACCTGTTTCAGCTGGTCTAAATATGTCAACGATGCGTTTGGGTAGGGAAAAATACGGCATTCATTGTTCCGTCTGTCACGGTGATTACGGGAATGGCTTAGGTGTGACAGCTAAGTTTGGTCTTAATCCAAGAAACCTTGCTGATTCATCAAATGCTGGTAGCTACTTAGAGTCCGCAGCAGCTTGGACTGATGGACAATTTTACAATGCCATTTCAAATGGTTCTGCATCCGGAATTATGCTTGGACTCAAAGACAGGCTTTCCCCTGATGAACGTTGGGCCATTGTACTATATCTTCGTGCTTTGCAAGACTATGTTGGGCAGGCAACCACTGCATCGAAAGGACAAGGATCATGATGGAAGATACCTTCACTAAGGACACTCCCCAAAAGGGTCTTTCCACCAAACTCTTAGCTGGTTCTATCCTTGGCCTCGGAGGTGGATTAGTCGGACTTTTTCAAGGATTACAAACTGGTGATAAAGCACCTTTTCTTGGTTGGTTATGGGGTTGCTCCTTTTGGCTTAGTATTGCTATCGGCATGCTCATGCTGATCATGATTTTTCGTGTCTTTAATTCAAAATGGAGCCCGGTTGTTCGCAGGCAACAAGAACACGCACTTTCTGCTTTTCCTTGGTTAGCTTTATGCTTGTTGCCTCTTTTATTGGTTGCTTGGTTTGGCAAGGATCAGGCAGGCATTCTTTGGTCTTGGATTAATCCAGCCAGTCCGACGATTGAGGTAAGCAGTATAATATCGGTTGAAGCAGATGTCCTTCATCAAAAAAAAGCTGGATACCTAAACCTAAACTTTTTTACTCTTCGCCTGATTGCTTACTTTGCTATTTTCTGTGGGATTAGTTATTGGCTTAGAAAAGCTTCTTTTTCACAGGATAAAGATGGTGATCCCAAGTGGACGCATCTTGGTACTAAAGTATCCGCAATTGGAATCCCGGCCGCTGCATTAGCCCTTACCTTTGGTGCCTTTGACATGTTTATGAGTCTGGAATATCAATGGTTTTCTACCATGTATGGAGTTTGGTTTTTTGCTTCGGGCATGCGTGCCGCTCTTGCGGTAACCATTTTAATTTGTGTTTACTTAGTAGCGAATGGAAATCTCAAGGGCCTTTTTAAACAAGCTCACCAGTATGATTTGGCCTGTTTGTCTCTTACCTTTACGATATTCTGGGCTTATGTGAGTTTCTCCCAATATTTTTTAATTTATAGTGCAAATATACCTGAGGAGACCTTTTGGTTTACTATTCGCGAAATTGATCCAAACACTGGACTTCGATCTGGATGGTTTTGGGTGAGTATGGGTTTAATATTTGGTCATTTCTTTTTCCCTTTCTTATACCTGCTTTTTTACAGAAATAAAGTCGATGTACCCAAACTTGTTTTTATTGTTTGTTGGATTTTGGCCTTCCACCTTCTTGACCTATATTGGAATATTATTCCAGGCCGAGAAATTGTTCCAGGTGCATTTGTTGGTTATGAAGCACGTCCTGTTATTGGATCTCATTTGTTGTGGGGTCTGTTCTCTCTCGTGGGGGTTGGTTGTCTTTGTGCATGGGCTGTTATTCGAAGTTTTCAATCTGGCATAGCTGAAATTATTCCGATTCGCGATCCCCGCATTCGTGAATCTATTAATCATCATGAGTAATCCGACGAACCAACGGGCAGACGGATGCAGCGTCTTCTTTACTTTCTTAGTATTGGCATTGTTGCTTTCGGGTTTCTACTTAGCTCAAAGAACTTTTGAACCGGAAGCACCTGCTTCTGTTAATGAGGCAATCGACTCAGTTCGCACAGCAAAAGCTCAGGCACACCGAGTGCAAAATGAAAAGTTTTTATCCTTGGTTGATGATTTTCATGCTGAGCAAAATACTACCATTGAATCATCGATGAAGAGTGTCCTTCAAACTTATCGTGCCGTTAGCAAGGCCCAACCACAACCATCCAAATAGGTTCGCATGCCAGCAGATTCTCCAGACAAGGTTATTGATCGTTCCGCGAAGTTGGTGTTTTCCTTCTTTCTTTCTTCAGCCGGTCTTTGGTTACTTACGGCTGCATTGCTTGCATACGTAGCCGCAGCCAAGCTGACCGATCCTTTTTTCTTAGCCTCCTATGAATTTTTGACCTACGGGAAAATTAAAGTAGCTCAGGCTAACGCTTTTGTTTACGGATGGGGAGGTAACTCGATTTTTGCTGTATCTCTGTGGATATTGGCTCGTTTGTCCCAGGCTGAAGTACGCGGATCCGTCTTCCTTGTTGTTGCTGGAGTCATTTGGAATTTAGCTATCACATTTGGGTTGTTAGGCATTATGGATGGACACATGAGTGGGCACGAAATGCTTGAAATGCCTACTGAAGTTTGGCCAGCTATGCTTATTTCCTACCTGATTATTACTTTCTTAGCCTTAGTCATTCATCGCTCCCGTCAAGTGCGTGAAACAATCGCACCTCAATGGTTTATCTTAGCTGCATTACTTTGGTTTCCGGCGTTGTTTTTAATCGCATGGAATGGGCTGGAGATCAATCCTGCTAGGGGCACATTACAGACTGTTCTTTCTATGTGGTATGGACAAAGTCTTGTTTGGTTATGGTTAACACCCGTAGCTTTAGGTGCAGCTTATTACCTTATTCCTGCAATTCTTGGTCGAACAATTGATAAGTATTATTTAGCTATATTTGGTTTTTGGTGTATCGCTGCTCTTGCTCCCTGGTCAGTGGTTCATCACTTGGAAGGTGGCCCCGTACCCATGTGGATTCCTGCGGTCGGCACGGTGATGAGCATAGCGATGGTATTCCCTATTGCTGTGGCATCAACGAACTTTCATGCAACCGCTTTCTTAGATATAGGAAAGGTTTGGGACAGCTTACCCCTCAGGTTTGTTATTTTTGGTACACTTTCATACACGGTATCCAGCTATATCGGTGTGGTTTTCTCGTTACCTGCAGTTGCCAAGATTACTCAGTTTACAATCATTAATGAATTTCACTTCAACCAAAGAGTGTATGGTTTTTTCAGTATGATTATTTTTGGAGCAGTTTATTTTGCCCTTCCTCGCATAACTGGTCGTGAAATTCCTAAGGCTGCAAAATCTTTCCACTTTTGGACCTCTACACTTGGCGTTTTGATGCTCTTACTTGCCTACTTAATTGGCGGTCTTACCCATGGAGTTCTTGCCGGACAGCCTAGCCTGCCTTGGTCATCATCTGTTATTCAATCGATTCAACCATATTTCTTGATCACCAAATTCGCTTTCATCATTCTCGCATTTTCCCAGTTTGTATTTGTGGTCAATGTCTGGAGAGTAATTTTCCCAAATCCATTTGTTTACTTTTCCGCTAACAATAAGGAGGCTAGCGTATGAACAATCTAGCCAAATTCACTATTGGCATATTTTTTACCTTAGGAATGGCATGGCTTGCTTTTGTAGTAGGTGCTCGATCTCAATTTGGAGACCTGGTTCCAACTTCCGAGGTATTGGACGATGATGGCTTAGTTCCTGAAGACGCAGAACTTTTTCCTGTCGCTATTTCTGGTATGGCTAAACAAGGTGCTGAAGAGTATGCTGCCCTAGGTTGTGTGACTTGCCACACCCAGCAAGTGAGACGAGTTGAAGCTGGTTTTGATGTGGAAAGAGGTTGGGGAAAACGACCATCTGCTCCGCGGGACTATGTCTTACAAGAACATGTGCTTCTAGGAAATTCGAGAATTGGTCCGGATTTGGCAAATGTTGGCTTACGGAATTATTCCGATGAATGGTTACATCAACACTTATTTGAACCCCAATCGATTTTCCCTTCTTCTCTTTGTCCACCAAGCCCATTTCTCTACCAACAAATAGATGAACCGGTAATTACTGACATTAAAATAGTTTCCAACGAAGTTACTAAGGAAACTCGTTATGTTCGTCCAACGGTACGGGCAAATCGTCTTGTGGCATACTTGCAAGCATTGAAACAGGATTATGAGCTACCTGAGGTTTCCTTTGTTGAAACTGAAGATGTTTCAGTTGAGGAAGAAGATGTTGTTTCCACCGATGTTTCAACAGTAAGTGTTAGTGCTCCGAAGTGGTTGCAAGATCAAATAGACACGGGCAAAGAAATTTATATGAAGGCATCACCAGGCGGAGGAATGTGCTTTGCATGCCACCAACAAAACGGAGAGGGTCTTGCTGGCCAGTTTCCTCCTCTTGCAGGATCTGACTGGGTTTTGGGTAGTAAGGAAAGGCTAATTAAGATCTCGATGTATGGACTTATGGGAGAGATTGAAGTAAATGGAGTTAAATATAACAATGTTATGGCTCCCCCCGGCATTCCTCCAGGATCATTGACTGACGATCAGATTGCCAATGTTCTTACTTACATTCGAAACGATTGGGGTAATTCCGCATCTGCTGTTTCAGCAGAAGAAGTTGCCACCGTTCGAGCATCTTTAAAGGGGAGAGCCCCCATGCAAATGTTTACGTCCGCCGAGCTTACTACTCCTATACAATGAGCGATGATTCAAAACAAATCGGCAACTTGCCGAATGACAAAGGATTTTCTGATGAAGATATCGTAAAATCTCATGTTGAGCTTTCCAAAACCAAGCACGAGCCTACGGCAAATTTTCTGTTGGCTCCTTTGGTTTTTGTGTTCGTATTTGGTTGTTTGATTTTTGTTTGTTCAATTCAATTGTCACATTCTACCAATTCATTTCAACTCCATCCCCCAGTTGAAATAGTTGAACTTTCAGCTGAGGAAAAAGAAAGCTTACGATTGGATAGGAAGATTTCTTCGGGAGAAAAGATTTTTGCCGCCCGTTGTGCTTCATGTCACCAAACCAATGGCTTGGGTATTGAGGGGCAGTTTCCTCCCCTTGCCGGTTCCGAGTGGGTTTCTGCAGATTCAGCCGTTATTGCAAATGTTATCCTAAAAGGCCTAAAGGGTGAAATTATGGTTAAGGGTAAAAAGTATGGTACATCTGCAGCGGTTAATATGGCTGCTGTGCCAATAAATGACCGTGAAATTGCGAATGTTTCCACTTATGTCAGGCAAGCATGGGGAAATGATTCAACTGAAGTTTTCGAGGATGAGGTCAGTCGTTTACGGGATGAATCATCTGATAGGCAAGATCAGTGGATTGGTTCTGAGCTACGCAAGATGTTTTCAGACTCGTTTAGCCAATAATTGCTTTCAGCAATCTTCTGTCTTTTTGGAATTGTCGCTGTTTTTAGATTGTTCCATTGTGGTGTCTTGAAAAAAGCATATTTATTTTTTTCTTTTAACACTTTTATTTGCTTAAAATTTTTTGGACTTGAGATTCCAAATAATGAAAGGCCTGAGTTTTTTTTTGAGGAACTTGTTCAGGTTTTAGAAAAACTTAATGATCGTTCGCCAGTATTAAAAAGCAAAGAATTCGACTTGGATATTGCCCAAGCTAATCAGGTAATTGCCAAGTCAGAACAAGGCTTTAAATTTGGGTTAAAGGTTTCCGGCCAATCAATTCATGAGGATCGGCCTAGTGAAGATTTCTACCATCGTTATCGCACTTTTAATCAAGCCTACCTTACCAAGCCAATATTCCATTGGGGGGCACTGAAGGCACGAGAACAAATTGCCAAGCTAAATATATCTTGGGCCGAAGATAGTTTCACAGTCCAAAGAAGAACTCTTGCTGGTGAGGTCCGGGGTGTATTTCTAAAACTTATTGCCCTAAATTATCGTAGCCAGATGGCAATCGAGCAGCTCAGGATTGCCACCCAATATGTAGAAACAATTGAAAAGAGGCTGGAATTAAACTTAAGCACTCCCCTTGCTTTAGAAGAAGCTCGAGTTGAGCAACTCAACCGTGAAATATCCATTGCTGAACTACGAACTTCACTAGAAAGAAATAAAGCTTATTTTGTAAGTCTTTCTGGATACGATGAGCCTTTGTCCCTTAAGATTACCAAGGTTTTTTGGGAGTTTTCTAAAAGTCATAATTTCAATCAGGAATTTCCCATACTTATTGGTTCTCTAAGTAATATAGAGGTCGAGAGATTACAGACCCAAGTTAAGATTGAAGATGAGCATATAAAAATTGCGGAAGCTGAACTAAAACCCAAAATTAATCTTACTGGTGCATACTTCCAAGATCAGGTTGATCTTGCAGAAGGTAGAAGCAGTTTAGACAGAAACAATTTTTTAGTAGGCTTGGAGGCTAGTTGGTCAATTTGGGATTCCCACAAGAGTACGGGCCAAAAAAAAATTGCTTTGGCAAAGAAGTTGAAATTAGAAAATACCATTGAAACCCAAAATCGTGAACTGCGAGATAAAGTCCGTTCCGTGGTCAGCGAACTTAAGTCTTTAAAGGAAAGAATTATGTTGGGCCGAAAATTAATTTCAGTAGCTGAAAACAGGCTTGAGAAAAGCAAAATCGAATTACAAATGGATCGTATATCTCCCGCTGACCATTTTTCTGCTAGGGTTGCCTTGGATCAGTCTCAATTGGAGAATTTAGAAGCAGTCTGTCAATTTATGGTCCTGCTTGACCAGTATGAACAGATTGTAATGTTTGAAACCTTTATCAACTACCCAAATTCTAAATAAGTATGAAAAAAAGTTCTCTAGCTTTATGTTGTTTTATACTTTGCCTGATTGTTCTTTCTGTTTTTTTTATTTTCAGGCAAGTCGTCCCCACCGTTTTGGTTACTCAATCTAAGACTGGTACGATTCGGGATTCTGTTACCGGTAATGTCCGGGTCCATGCAGCTGCAACTTATGAGTTACGAGCTCAATCAAATGCAAAAGTAGATTGGGTCGCACTTTTGCCATTAGGGGGGACCCTTTCAGTTGATGAAAACCAGACATTAGTCCAACTCGAACTTGATGACCTTAACCGAAGGATGGACCGCCTCAATTTGGACAAAAAGCAATTTACTGAAAGAAAAAAAGCGGGGTCTCCTCTTGGCATACTTTTAGAGATTCAGGAGAAAGAACTTCTCTCAATAAGTGAATTAGCCAAGGAGGAAAAAGTTTCAATTCATAACTTGGAAAAAAAGCAAAACGAAGTGGAGCGGATCCGAGCACAACGAAAACTGGAGGTATTAGCAGATTCTCATTTTTTACAAAACTTTGACCTTTCTATGGATACCCTAGTTGCTGAAGTTGAGAAACGGGCAATAAGGAGTCCAATTAATGGAGATTTCTCTTCCTGTTTTGTTGCACCAGGTAACCAAGTTTTTTCTGGAAATATCGTCGGAAATGTTCATTCCACTGCAAGAATTATCGAGGTTTCCTTAAATGAAGAAGAGTTTCCTGGCTTAAAGGTAGGTCTCTCTGCTGGTGTTACATTTTTCTCTCAAGGAAAAACTATTTTTGATGCAAATGTATCTGCCCTTTCCTCTACGGTCGAATCAAACTCCGGTATCCGAAAACTTTATTTGAGGTTGAATAATAGTGATGAAAAAATTCCGGTTGGCAGTTCTGGACGGGCTGAGATAATAAAATCAGAAAAGGAAGTTGCGTTGCTCATACCCCGCAAGGCACTAATTGGTGATTTTGTAGTGGTTGAGCAGGGAGGTGTGGCTCAATTTAGAAAAGTTTTGATCGGTTCTAAAAATTTACGGACTGTTGAGGTCTTAAAAGGATTAAAAAAAGGTGAGAGAGTTGTGGTTGAAACACCGCACTTATTAAAAGATGGCGAAAGGATTAAATCTACCATGGTAAGTTTTTCCAACTAGATGTTAGAGGATGTCATCTAATGCTCTGTTTCAAATTAGCTTGGCGCTTCGTAATTGCTCGAAAGAGGCCGATGTTTTTATCTTTAGCTGGAATTGTATTTGGAGTTTCTTTTTTTGTGGTCACCCAGGCTCAAACCTCCGGATTTGAGAAATTTTTTATTCAAACAATCTTAGGTACTAACGGTGCACTTCGGATTTCTGACCGTTTTCAAGATACATATGGAACTGTTGAACAAGTCGACGATGATGGAGATACTAGGTTTCTTTTTCATTCCCGTGAAGGTTCTCTATATCATGAAGGTGTTGACCAACCTTCATTGATTCGAGATGCCTTAGATGACTATCCTGAGCTCCTAGGAGTATCTGAAATTATTGAAGGCAGCGCAGTTCTGGATACGGGCTTTCGTCGAAAGTCTATTGTGCTGAATGGTATTCGCTGGGAAGACCATCTCCAATCATCTGACCTGAATAATCAAATTATTCAGGGAACTATGAATAACTTTTCTTCTGACCAAATGGGAGTTATATTGGGTTCCAGAATCTCTCAACGCTTAGGTCTAAAAATTGGTGATCGGGTTAGTTTGGTCGGGGGTACAGGCAATCTGCACCTTAGAGTCTCAGCCATCTTTGAATCTGGAGTTAGTCAAATCGATAAAAATCGAATCTACATACATTTGATTACAGCCCGGTCTTTCCTTGGTAGTTCCTCTGGAGGTTCAGTTTTTCAGATAGCAATAAATGAACCCGAGCATGCACCCGGACTTGCAGTCCAATTGCAATCGTCTCTTAACCATCGGGTTGTTAGTTGGCAAGAAAGAGAAAGAGTCTGGCTTGATGTATTCAAGGCACTCCGTTTTTCTTCAGCAATTACCGTGTCTTGTATACTTCTTCTGTCTGGTCTTGGCATGTTCAATGTCTTTGCAATTCTTGTGATCGAAAAAACTCGTGATATTGCAATATTACGTTCAATAGGCTTTTCGAGGATGGATATTTCTGCAATTTTTTTGTGGCAAGGCACGATTGTTCTGGTCGCAGGTATCACTATCGGGTCTTTGTTTGCGGCTTCGGGAACTTATCTTATTTCGATGATTCCGCTTCGAATACGAGGAATATTTTCTACTGATAGCTTTGTGGTAAATTGGGACCTTAATCACTACCTTTGGGCTAGTTGCATAGCTTTTGTATTTGTGGCTGTAGCGACCTGGATTCCTGCTCGTCGTGCTGCTCGTATAGAACCGGCAAAGATTATTAGAGAGACTCTGTAATGGATTGTTCTCAGAAAAATAAAATGATGCCTAATGGTTCCATGAGGGTAGAAAATTTGTTTCATTCTTTTTCAGAGGCAAACGGAACCGTAAAGGTATTAAATGGAGTTAGCCTCGAAGCTAAACCTGGAGAAATTACCTCTATTGCTGGACCCTCAGGTTGTGGGAAAAGTACGCTGCTTTATTTAATGGGACTTTTAGATCGTCCAGATTCAGGAAAGGTTTTCATGGGTGATTCAGAAGTTCAAAATTTAGAAGATGATGAGCGAACTAAAGCCCGAAATCATTTTATAGGATTTGTTTTTCAATTTCACTTTTTGATCAAAGAGTTAAGCGCAATTGAGAATATTTCCCTACCTCTTTTAAAACTTGGCAAAGACGAAGACAGTGCTAATCAAAAAGCCAATGACCTTTTGTCTGAACTTGGTCTTGAAAGTAAGGCTCAGCGCCCCGCCTACAAATTATCGGGTGGGGAACAACAAAGAGTAGCCATTGCTCGTGCTTTAGCTAAT
>NZ_CAXLML010000033.1:0-3022 GCF_964187505.1 Candidatus Chordibacter forsetii | reverse complement strand
GGAACCTATGCATTCTTCCAAAAGTTTGCTATGGCCAAGCGTGACTACGGTTCCGCCACACAGAAGATGGCTGGTAACGAGCAAATCGCTACCGAAGTAGCCAATAATCCTAACGGCATTGGTTATGTTGGATTGGCCTATGTTGGTGCCAAGGGAATCAAGGTGATTGCGGTAGATGGCGTTCTTCCATCCGCAACAACCGCCAATGATGGTTCCTACAAGTTGGCCCGCGGGTTAAACTGCTTCACCAACGGTGCACCGACTGGTGCAGCCAAGAAGTTCTTGGACTTCGCCTTGACCGCACCTGGTCAAAAGATCGTAGCAAGCACCGGCTTTGTGCCAGTCAAGTAGTACGGTCAAGTTTGTTTGTTTTATACAAGGGTCGCCTCTTCGGAGGCGGCCCTTTTTTTGGTGCGGAATTGTTACCTCTAAGATGAAAAATCGATAAGAGATAACGTTAAATTTGTATTATGAAAGATGGAATTCGTAAGGCTTTAAGAATCTGCTTACTCACCGAGACCTTTCCTCCGGAAGTCAATGGAGTGTCCTTCACCCTAGCCCACTTAGCTCGAGGGTTATGTGAGCAGGGTTCGCAAGTCGAAGTGCTTCGACCCGCACGGGAATCCACCGGAAAAGATGATGATCCATGGAGCGAAGTGGATTTACCGGCCCGCCCTATCCCCAACTACCCCCAACTCAGGTTTGGACTACCCTGCTCCAAGTTATTGAGAGCGAGGTGGGAAGCCCAACGTCCGGATGTGATCTATCTCGCAACCGAAGGGCCGGCGGGATTTTCAGCCCTGCGAGTTGCCAATAAAATGGGCATTCCGGTAGTTTCCGGTTTTCATACAAATTTCGACCTATATTTAAGGCACTACAAGATTTCTTTCCTTAAACCAATTGTCGATTCTTACCTCCGTTGGTTTCACAACCGCACCCTTGCTACCTTCGCACCTACCGACTGGATAATTGAAGAACTGGAAAAAAAGGGATATGAAAATGTAAGAATGCTAAGCCGTGGTGTAGACCGGGCACTTTTTACCCCACAAAGACGATCCGACTTTCTTCGAAAACAATGGGGAGCTGGTGAGTTAGACCGCGTACTCTTATGTGTATCAAGGGTTGCAGCTGAAAAGAACCTCGAACTTGCCTGCAAGTTATTCGAACAAATGATTGAGCAAGGAAAAGCAAAGGTGGGTATAATTGTGGGAGACGGGCCCGAAAAGGAAAGACTATCCCGTAAATTTCCAAGCATTATTTTTACGGGCTGCCTTAATAAACTCGTACTTTCAAAGCACTATGCTTCTGCCGATCTTTTTGTATTTCCCAGTACAACTGAAACTTTTGGAAATGTGGTGACCGAGGCACTTACCTCGGGTCTTCCTGTCTTAGCCTACAACTACGCTGCCCCTTCTGAATATATCGAACATGCTAAAAATGGATTTCTTTCAACCCTTGGTGATGAGCGCTCACTCTATCAAAACTTAAATGAGGCACTTGGGCTTTCAGGGATAAACCAAGCAATTATGTCCCGAAATGCCCGCGAATCCACAAAATGTGCAGACTGGAAAAAAATCGTGGCAAAGTTTCATCGAGACTTGGTTGAGACATCGATGGAGACTCCAAGTTTTTCTCGACCACAAAATTCACCAACCGAATATGTAAAAGCACCCGCATGAATCGTCAAAATAAGACCAAGCTCGAATACAGAACGATCTTCCTTTCCGATACTCATCTGGGGATGCGGGAAACGGGAATAAAAAAGCTCAATCACTTTCTTGCTCATGTTCGTTGCAAAGCACTAGTACTCAATGGAGATTTTATTGATGGTTGGGCTTTAAAACGAGGGGGAGGTTGGAAAAAAGAACACACCCGCTGCATACGCCTCATTTTAAAAATGGTTGAAAAGCGGAAAACCAAAGTGATTTACCTGCGTGGCAATCATGATGATTTCATTAGCAACATTCTACCCTTTGCTTTCGAAAAAATAAGCATCTGTGAACGTTACATTTTTCAAGGCCTTAATCGAAAATACTTGGTTCTTCATGGAGACTGCTTTGATACATTTTCAACGAAACGCAAGTGGATCGCCAAAATAGGTTCTATCGGGTATGACAACCTCATACGATTTAACCGCGTCTACAATCGGTTACGCAAACTAAGAGGCAAAAAACCTTTTTCCCTGAGTGCATGGGCAAAGGCTAAGGTAAAGGGGGCCGTAAACCATGTACAAAGGTATGAGGAAAGCCTTGCTGAAATGGCCAAGAAATTTCAATGCCAGGGAATGATTTGCGGTCATATCCATGTCGCCTCTGACCGCATGATTGGAGATGTCCGCTACCTAAACAGTGGAGACTGGGTAGAATCAAACACCTGTATCGTTGAGCAAATGGATGGAAAGCTGGAACTTTTGAGTTACTCAAGTTTTGTTAAAGAACTTAGGTCTGCCCAAGCAGTTGAAAACTTAAACCAATCAATCAGTTCTTGTCGGAATTCGGAACAGAATTTTTCACACTCTCCCTTTAAAGCAGTTGCTTAGAAATCGATCAATTTAGGGGTGCAAAAAAAAACTGCATCCCGATTGGAGATGCAGCTTTTTAATTGGGTAACTGAAACAAACAAACTGTCCGATATGAACAAGTTTAATCTACGCTACTGCTTCCCGTATTTGAATAAATCCGTGCAACAAGAACGCAACAAATCGAGAATTCAATTTTAGTCTGTTTTTTGACTCATTTATTCAAAATTTCAGGAAATTATAAAATAACACAACTTTTCGATGCTTGGCGCAAAGTTGTTACATTTAGGGTGTAGAGTATAAGGATCAATAACTATTCCCCCAGTTTATGCCATGAGTGAATCATCCACTTTCCCCTCCCACCAGTATTCAGTCTTTGTTATCGATGATGAACCGGATCTTTGTGAACTGATAGAATTTCAACTTCAGAAAGAGGGGTTCACAACAAACTCCCTTTCAAACCCTTTGGAAGCAATTGGGCGGGCAAGAGACTTTCAACCCGAC
>NZ_CAXLML010000032.1:0-5195 GCF_964187505.1 Candidatus Chordibacter forsetii | reverse complement strand
AGTGCGAAATTCACCTACCCACATTCTTCCCTGATCATCCCAATCAATAAAGACAGGATCTTTCACCATGGGTTCGCTCGCCACTAACTCCACCTTGAAACCGGGAGCCACTTTCATCATCGACAAGGATTCCTCGGGAGAATGCAAAGGTACAACCCCTGGAGTCCACTTTCTCCAATTCAACGAGTCTAACAGTTGGGGACTTTTTTCTTTTTTATCGCCCTCCTGGGCATTCATAAATCCCGTAATCAAGGAAAAAAGTGTAAAAAGTAAAAATAAGAATTTCATGATTTTTCTATCTATTTGAATTACCCTTCCAAACAACTCGATTGTCACATGTAAAGCAACTCGATTAATTCATATCAGTACTTTATTAATTATTGCCATTCATAAAACAATCGGCGAAGGAATTATTATGAAATCTCGAATTTTATTTATAATTACCGCATTGCTACCTTCTTTATTTTTAGAAGCAGAACCAGAATCAAAAGAACTATTTGGAAAAAACTTCTCCCATTTGGATCATCTCTCAACCGGTCAATGGTGGAAACGCGCAAGACCTCCAGAGGTACCTTCCAAGAAAGGAAAACCTCCCAAACGAATCATTGAATTAAAAGTTCCACGTGACGAGGTAGTCGCCTTTGCTTTGTATACCCAAGACCGTGGAATTCTAAAACTAACGGGACAACTATACCCACTTATGCCGAATGAACCCCGATCCGTTCGACTTGAAATAAAGGATGGGACAAAATGGAAGGAAATTTCCAAGGTTCAAGTTACCTATCCGGGTTGGAGCGCTCACTTTCGTATAAAAAACTGGAATTCGTCCATGGATACTCCTTATCGGGTAAGGCATGGGAAACGAGCGTCTTTTAATGGAACTATCCGCAAGGATCCGACCGACCAAGAGACCATTGTTGTTGGAAACTTATCTTGTAATTCCAGTCGTACTAAAGGCCCAAGGCCCCAAATTATTGAAAACCTTAAATTAATTGATCCAGATGTATTATTCTTTGCTGGAGACCAGACTTATCACCATACCGAGCACACCGCCGGGTGGATTGAGTTTGGGCTGCAGTTCAGAGAGTTAATGAAAGACCGCCCTACTATCACCATTCCGGATGATCATGACGTTGGGCAAGCTAATCTTTGGGGCGAATCGGGCATACAGGCAACATCACCCGAGGGAAATAGCGGAGGTTATTTTTACCCTATTCCTTATGTTAATATGGTACAACGACAACAGACTTGGCATCTACCTGATCCGGTCGACCCAAAAAAGTTAAAAAGGGGACTAGAAGTATACTTTACCAGGTTACGGGTAGGTGGAATTGATTTCGCCATCTTAGAAGACCGGAAGTTTAAAAGCGGACCGTCTGGAAAAATACCTCCCATGGGACCCCGCCCCGATCATATCAACGATCCATCCTATGATCGCAACGCGGTTGACTTGGACAATCTTGTACTGCTCGGCGATCGCCAGTTGAAATTTCTTTCCACATGGAGTCAGGACTGGGAAGGTGCCGAGATGAAAGCGGCGCTTTCTGCAACAGCGTTTTGCGGAGCGGTACATATTCATGGCCATCCGAATAATCGATTGCTTGCCGACTTGGACAGTAACGCTTGGCCCCAAAAAGGGAGAAACAAAGCACTTCAGGAATTACGAAAAGCTTGGGCCCCACATTTATGCGGGGATCAACACCTCGCAGTATTAGTTCAACATGGAGTTGAATCTTATCGGGATGGACCCTTTGCGTTTACCAGTCCTGCCATTGTGAACACCATCTACGGACGATGGTGGAGACCAGAGAACGAAAAGCCCGGTTTGCGTCCCATTTCCAACTCCCCACTTCCCTGGACTGGTGACTTTAAGGATGGCCTTGGCAATCTGATAACTATGCACGCTTATGCCAATCCCGAAAACCGTCAAAACGAGTTAAAAAGAGCCGATGGTTTTGGAGTGGCCCGTTTCAATAAAAGAAATAGAGCTATCACTTTCGAATGTTGGCCCCGTTTTGCCAAGGTAACTGACGGGGACAACGCACAATTTGCAGGCTGGCCAGTTACGGTAAAAATGGCTGATAATGATGGAAGGAAAATCATGGGTTGGTTACCAAAGCTCGTATTTTCCAAGAAAAACCAAGTGGTTCAAATCAAGAACTTAAAGACTGAGGAAATCCTCTACACCGTTCGAATAAATGGAAACACTTTTCATCCCAAAGTGTACTCCATGGATCCACACGAAGTACGACTTGGTGAAAACGGCCCTGAAACCCAGTTCTTAACTAATTGTAATCCTGTTAAAGACCCAGCCAAAGCAAAAGTGCTTTCTGTTAATCTCTAATTAATTCCCGTGCTTAAGAGACTTGGATACCCCACGATTCCTTCGGGTGGACTCAAGGTAGGCAATAAGGTCACGCAGGTCAGCAGTAGATAAGACTTGCCCCATAGGTGGCATAGCAGAGATGGGAGGTGAAAGTTGGGAAACTTCTTTGCGGGCGAAAGTTAAATCCTTCCCATCCATAGTGATTAGTTTGACCTCTTTCTTATTTTCATTCGCCAGTCTCCCAGAATAAGCCTCTCCATTTTTAAGAATAACGGTGGAAAGGCCATAACCGGGTGTAATCTCTGCACTTGGGTTTACAATCGACTCCAACAATTTTCCACGACCAAGGCGTTTTCCGACAAGGCTTAAATCCGGGCCCTGCTCTCCTCCTGTTCCATTTATTTTATGACATTGCATGCAGGCACCTTGCCCTTGAAAGATTGCCTCACCAAGGCTTGGATCTCCACCGCTTAAAGCAAGGTTATACATATTACTTTGGTTGGAGGAAAAACTGTTCACTATCGATCGAACCTTAAGATCATTGGACTGTTTGATGGCCTCGTAAAGGTCGAGCCAGACACTTCGATCAATACCATTCTTTCCTGATCGGGTTTTCCAAAATTCCACCAGACGCTCGGGGTATCTTTCTCCAATGCTAATAATTGCCTGTTTTGCTAGTTCAGGTACACCTTGTAGACGCACTGCTTTTTCAGCCTCTGTAATGGATTCTTCAAGGTTGCGTGAGTAGGCTTCTCCCAATGCAAGAGCACGCAACCTAGTATCCGAATCTTTTAACAGTTGTAAAAGCAAGCTATTGCTAATTCCACCTTTAGCTTCAAGAAGACGACTAAAAAAGGCGACGCGTAGCTTACTGGTAAGCCCTTCGTTAAGAACCTGATTCTGTAAGTCATTAAGATTTAATTCGATTCCCAAAACAGCAGAAACTTCTGTTGCCAGAGTGAGGAAATCTGTTCTCTTTTCCTTTTCAAGGTAGCTCTGATAGCGGGAGGCATGCTTGCCAGACAATGCACGAGACTTCTCGCGTGGATGGGAAGAAGGACGAAATGAACCAAGAATTGGGTCCATACTTGGGTATTCATCCCATTGCTCTAAAGCACGAAAAGCCAAGTTCTGGACTTTACTATCAAGAGAAGAATCCATGGCCATATCCAATACCCTTGCAAAACCATCGGCAGTGCCCCACCGGGCAGCAGCCACCAAAAGACGGGATTGAATAAAAACAGGCAAGCCCTTGTAGCTTACCTGAAGCAGGCGTGCACCCACCGATTCGTCCACCACGGATGTATCATACAGAGCACGAATTGACTCTATTCTGACAAGCCTACTTGAATCATTAAGGAACTCGGCTACACCCGGATGCTCCTTTTTACGAAGAATAATTACTCCCAGCAGACGCACCTCAGAAGATGAATGCTCGGACCAGGATAACGCCTGTTCCACTGTGACAATTCGATCAAAGGCGGAAAGGATCGCATGTCGTAATGTAATATCAAATGAAGCACCTTTATTTCGCTCGGTAATTTGGATGAGTGCCTGAATCACCTCCTTATCCCCAACTGGAGATAATCGACCTAAGGCGATCGCACACAAAGATACTACCCTCGGCGAGGGATCTTTGAGGCCAGCAATCAAAGAGGCACGTGCTTCGTTTATCTTAATATCTCCACAGGTTCGAGCCGCATTAGCACGAAGCTCAGTTATTGGATGAACCAGGCTTTCGACTAAATATTCCTTGGCATTCTCATTGCCTGAGCGGGCGAGTTGGCCCAACCCCCAGACAGCATGCAATGGAGCAAGCTCTCCAACCTTGGCGTTTGATAAAATATGGGCGAATAATGAGACTGCTCCATCAGCACCCTTCTGTACGATTGCAAACTGGGCTTCCTGCCGCACCCTTTGATCAGAATGCCTTAGTAGACTACTCAGCTCACTCAAAGTTCGATGAGAAAACCCCTCTTTAACGAGCCGAGCAACTTTTCTTCCTGCCTCTAAAAAAACGGAATCCAACGGTTCTGCAACCTGGACACTTCCCTTATCATCTGGCCCCCACCCCGCTCCATATTCAACAAAGAAAACACGCCCATCATAACCAAGCTCTACATCTGATGCATTCAGGGAGGAGAGGAATGGAGTAACCTCGCCCACCGCAAAGCCTGAACCCCTCGCCTCTATGGGAATCGTTAGCACATTGGACCTTGTGGGCGAACCGCGATAATTACACATTAAAAACTTTCCCCGTAATTCAGGGGGAACAGCAGGACCAGTCATAAGAACCACACCCGATGGCCCATTGCCCACATGGCCAATCGGCGGGTAAATCCATTGGGGAGCCGACTCACTGTACAAATCAAAAGATCCCTCTCCCACCCAAGTCGCCTGCCAAAGGCGAAAATTTCCCCAGTCCAATTTATTGGCATGTTGGTGGTGTGACTGGTAATCCGCAGTCCATCCCGAATCGGTGTTATCCATTACATAGACCACCCGTGCACGGTCGCCAAAGTCTCCGGTGTTATCAAAAGTAAAGAGGTTTCCTAAATCATCGAAAGCAATCTCCTGTGGGTTGCGCAACCCATGAGCATAGACCTCAAAATTCGAACCGTCATCATCACACCGAAAAACAGCCCCTCGTTGGGGAGCGGATTTTCGAATGCCTGCATCGTCAACCACGCTGTAGCCGCGATCTCCAACCGAGAAATACAGACGACTATCAGGCCCGCGAATCACCCCATGTAAATCATGTCCTTTAAAACAAGCCCGTACCCCAAATCCCTCAACCAAGCGGTCATGTTGCTCTGCATGACCGTCATCATCCCCATCGGTCAATTTCCGCAAAGCTGGAATACAGGTG
>NZ_CAXLML010000031.1:0-20299 GCF_964187505.1 Candidatus Chordibacter forsetii | reverse complement strand
AGTAGGCATTGACGGGCGCTGGATAGCAAAAGATCTTCCCCGCGGACAACCTCAGTAATTCCCATGAGGTAATCATCAACCACGGTTGCCAGTTCATAGGCGACCAAACCGTCCTTTCGCCAAACTAAAAAGTCGGATAAATCTTTTCCCACAAGGAAAGATTGACCGGCTTTTTTTGCGTCCAAAAATTCCACTTTTTTCCCCGCCTGGGTTAGAAACCTCCAATTTATCATCTCGGGAAATTCGGAGTTTTTAATATCCGTTTTCGAAGAACGAAAACTCTCAGGGTATAAATATTCATTGCCCGTAGTATCCAGTAATCCATGAGCTCGAATATCTTTCCGGCTTTTTTTACAGGGGTAAATTAAACCTAGCTGATACAATTTCTTCATTGCATCGACATAGAATGATGAACGTTTACTTTGCTCGTAAGGTGCAGATGCCCCACCGAGATCTGGACCCTCGTCCCAGTCCAATCCCATGCCCCGCATGTCCTCGATACATGCGCTTGCGTAAGCCGCAGTACAGCGATTGGGGTCAAGGTCATCCATACGAAAAAGCAATTTACCTTCGTTCTCCCGTGCTCGCTCCCAAGCTGTCCGAAAAGTAAGAATATGCCCTTCGTGCAAATAGCCGGAAGGGGTCGGAGCTAATCGTCCGCGGTAAGGTGTGGTCGGTTTGTCCTCGCTCATTAATGTAAACTAAGATTATGATCATTCCTTGAAAGAAAAGAAGAGCAAGAAGAAGCCACGCACCACCATCACTCAAAAATATGAAGTTTAGTGAAATGGGCTTAAGCCCAAAAATTTTACAATCCATCGAGGAGATGGGTTATGAAACACCCACCCCCATTCAGGAAAAAGCGATTAATCCGATTTTGGAAGGACGCGACCTTGTCGGATCCGCCCAAACAGGTACAGGAAAAACCGCGGCATTTGCCCTTCCCTGCCTCCATCGCTTGGGAGAACACGGAGCTTGCCGTGCCCTTGCTCTTGCACCGACCCGCGAACTTGCCATTCAAATTGAAGAAAATTTTAACAAATATGGAAAATTCCTCGATTTACGAATGGCACTCCTTTACGGAGGCGTAAAATACGGAAAACAACTTGAACAGTTAAACAACGAACCCGATGTAATCGTGGCCACTCCTGGACGATTGCTTGATCATTTAAGCCAGGGCAATTTGAGTCTCCAAAAAATCGAAATTCTCATTCTCGATGAAGTTGATCGTATGCTCGATATGGGGTTTATCGAAGATGTTACCCGGATTATTCAAAAGACTCCTCGATCCAGGCAGACCCTTCTTTTTTCCGCGACTATCCCAGATTCGGTGCGTCGCCTTTCTGATTGGGCTTTGAAAAACCCGGCAGAAGCGAAGATAGATATTAAAATATCAGCTGCCGATACAGTCAGTCATGCTTTGTACCCTGTGCCCGCCATCCAAAAATTTGATCTTCTGATCGCCCTGCTCAAACGGATTAAATTCGATAACCTGATTATCTTTTTTCAAACTCGTAGAGGAACGGACAAAATTAGTCAGTGGTTGACCGAACATGGACAAACTGTGTGTGTATTGCACTCGGATTTAAAACAGCGTGACCGCACCAAGGCCTTGGAAGATTTTAAGGCTGGAAATGTAAAGATTTTATGTGCCACCGATGTGGCATCCAGAGGTTTGGATATTTCCAATGTCACCCATGTGATTAATTACGATGTTCCTCAGCACTCAGAGGATTATGTTCACCGGATTGGACGCACCGGACGTGCCCGAACCGAAGGTGAAGCTTTTACCCTTTGCAAACCGGAAGATATTTCGATGATTGATTCCATTGAAAAGTTGTTGGGCAATCCCCTACCCCGTAAGTTTGTGGACGATTTCCCCTACCGTAATGAACCTGAAAGTTTAGCCCCGAGTGCACCGGAGGTTTCGCGCAAGCGCAACCGAGGATTTGGTAAGCAGTTAACTTTTGGCGGACGTCGGAGACGTTAACGTACTCGAATAACCGGGGTGACCGGTTTGAGTATTTGTGCAGTCTTGCGGATAGGCTTGCCCACCACATCCATCGTTACACCAACAACCGCCTTCACTGGAGTGGTTACTGCCTTGGTCGCCAAGCCGATTGGTTTGGTTACCATGCTGGCACAACTGCTAGTGAAGGAGGCCCCGAATAACAGCGTAAAAACCAATAAAACTTCCTTGCTCATGGCATTGACAAGTAGTAATCAGCTAGCCTTCGCAAACAAATTCTCTTCCTCCTTTAATCTTTACCTGATTTTAATCACCTAGAAATTTTCCGCAGATGACAGAAAATTCTTCCTTACTTTTCTTACTCCCCTTAATCGCAGCCCTTATTGGATGGGCAACCAATTACTTGGCGATTAAAATGTTGTTCCATCCGCGTGAACCTAAAAAAATACTTGGGCTTTCCATCCAAGGCGTATTTCCCAAAAGGCAAAATCAAATTGCCGAAAAGCTGGGAACTTTGGTGGCCAACGAATTATTCTCGATGAAAGATATTGGGCAAAGGATCGAAGAATTGTCCACCCAACCAGAAGCAATGGAAGAAGTGGGGAAGAGAATTGAAAAGACAATACGAGGAAAACTTATTTCTGCCTTTCCTATGCTCTCGATGTTTCTAAGTGATGATATGATTGAAAAAGTGACCAACCTATTCAAGGGAGAGCTTGAAGACTTTATGAAAGCATCCGCTAGCGGGCTAGCTCTTAAAATGGAAGAATCCATAGATGTGGAAGCCCTAGTCCGGGAAAAGGTAAGTACCTTTTCATCCGACAAGGTTGAGGAATTACTGATCGGATTTATGGAGCAAGAATTTCGCTTCATCGAAAAAATTGGGGCGGTACTTGGTTTTTTTATCGGATGTGTCCAGGTTGCATTGGTGCTAGCCATCTGACCATAACTTTTTACAAGTTGCCAAAAAAGAAAGAACTTTTCAGTTTTGAGGTTGCATGAATGATCTGAGTCTTGCCCTCACCCAAGTGTGGGAAAACGCCTTCCAATTCTGGACGACTCCATCTGCTCGGATTCAGGCGGCTGTTATCGGACTTTCCATTTTTATCGCCTGGATAAGTAGCCAAAGAGCCAAACCGAAAATCCTTAAATTATTACAAGATCAGACCAGACCGGCATGGATTGAACGAACGATCCGTATCCTTGCACAACTCTTACTTCCTCTCATCCTTCTTCTTTGCACCCTTCTGGCTAGAGGCGTACTCGATCGCTTTGGCTTTGCATCGGTAGATTTGCTCAATCCATTTGTTCATGCCACGACTGCTTGGTTGATCTACCGTTTGGTGGCAGGCTTAACCCATAACCGATTTTGGCTTCGATTGGTCGCGGTATTGGCTTTCGGGATGGCTGCACTACAAAGCTTTGGCCTTCTTGAGCCCACTCTTGATTTTCTAAGTTCTGCATCCTTCGCGATAGGAAAAAGTAAGCTCTCAATACTTGATCTGGTAAACGGAGTTTTTATATTGCTCCTCTTACTATGGATGAGTTCTCTTTTAGGGAGTGCAGGAGAAACCCGTATACGCGAGCTCTCCAACCTCCCCCCATCCCTACAGGTCCTACTCGCCAAGGTTATACGAGTATTCTTGATATTTATCAGTTTTCTCGTGGCTATGTCTACCATCGGGCTCGACCTCTCCTCCTTTGCCCTTCTTGGCGGTGCGATTGGTGTAGGTATTGGATTTGGTCTTCAAAAGGTAGTTTCGAATCTGGTAAGTGGATTAATTCTCTTACTTGACCGCTCGATCAAACCTGGAGATGTGATTGAAATTGACGATACCTATGGTTGGATCAATTCCCTGAGAGCTCGCTATGCTTCAATCATCACTCGAGATGGCAAAGAACATCTAATTCCCAATGAGGACTTAATCACCAATCGCGTGGTCAATTGGTCCTTCAGCGATAAGAATATCCGGGTACGCGTACCAGTTGGCATCTCCTACGACTCCGACCCCCGTCAAGCCATGAAACTTTGCGTGGATGCTGCACTTTCATCCGGGCGTGTGCTCAATGATCCTGAACCCCGTTGCCTTGTTAGGGGTTTTGGAGATAACTCAGTAGACCTTGAATTAAGGTTTTGGATTAATGATCCATCCAATGGAGTTGGAAATGCACGAAGTGAGGTATTGCTCAGCATTTGGGATCGCTTTCAAGAGGCTGGAATCTCCATTCCTTTTCCCCAAAGAGATTTACACTTACGAAGCGTTCCAGAGGGATTTGGTCAAAGCCTTAAAAAGTAAAAGAATATTTCATTTTCGGCGGGTTGTACGGGTTTGCCTAGAGTGCCTTCCAAGCTTGCCAATTAGCAGGGCAATATATTTTATAAATCTTTTCTCATGATACACACTAGCTTCGACCCTTCTTCTTTTATTCAAGTGCTTGCGATGGCTCCCTCAGGAGACCCATCATCGCCCGGAGGTGGATTAATGGGTTTTTTACCCATGATTCTTATTTTCGTAGCCTTCTGGTTTTTATTGATTGCACCACAAAGAAAGAAACAAAAACAGCACGACAAAATGATCCAAGCCCTTGAAAAAGGTGCCAAGGTAAAAACGGTTGGAGGTGTCTTTGGTACGATTACTGGTGTTAAAGACGATCGGTTTGTGGTCAGAATTGCTGAAAACGTAAAGGTTGAAGTCTCCAGAGAGGCAATATCGGCCAAACTCGACTAATCCTTACTTTCTCTTTTCTGCGGAGCTCCCGCATTTTCATACTTACCAGCCTCTAATCGATGAACCGCTCAAATACCTGGAAGCTCTTTTTCACCGCCCTGTTAATGGCGATCAGCATATCTCTAATCCTCCCTTTTGAGGATCGAGTCCTTGGCGAGTATGCCCTCTCCCGAGTGACTTCCGATGCCAATGCATCGAACCATGCAGGACACGAAAAGTTCTCCGAGGTGATTGATAACTTGCGTCTGCAACTACCCGAAGATCAACCAATCGATTATGCCGCCTTACGAGACTACGGAAAACGCAATCGTCTCGATTATGCTGCTTATTTCGAAGCTCCCAGCGGAATTATTGGTACAGTAGGATCAAGGTTGGTTCCCTTTTTAATTAAGCCAGGAATTCGAGCCGGTCATCTCAAGGATCGTGACAAACGCAACGATTTAATTCTCCGTACGCTACTCAAGAACTCTCAGGCTGCGATCAAGCGGGGATTAGACCTGCGTGGTGGTATCGCATTTACCATGGAAGCGAACGACTTAAACATCTCCACAGACTTGGACCAGGCTTCCGGAGCCTCGCCCATGGACAAAGTCGTAGAGATTATGAGTGAACGTCTCAATGCCTTTGGAGTTGCCGAGACTGTGGTACGTAAAAAAGGAGACCGGGCGATTGAAGTGCAAATTCCAGATCTTACCACCAAGCAAGATCCAGGAATCATTAATGAATTGCAAAAACCGGCAAAGCTTGAATTTCGGATCGTTAATACAAACAGCGAGGCACCAGTACCCGTGCAGGAAGGAGAAGAGTGGACAGACGATGAAGGCATTCCATACACTGCTCTTCTACGCAGTGATGCCCAACCCAACGAACGGCCGATTTGGGTTCGTAGGTTGTGGTCTGCAGATGGAGAAATTATTGCTGAGGCTTATCCACGACAGGACCAAATGGGCGGATGGGAAGTCGGCTTGGACTTTACTCCAGAGGGCGGACAGACTTTTGGAGATCTCACGGGCAAAATTGCCGAGACGGCTGATTTGACTACGGGTATCCCTGGTCGTTTAGCCATCGTGCTTGACGGACAACTAGAAAGTGCTCCCACCGTAAAGGAACGTATTGGGGGTGGAAGTGCTGTAATCTCGGGGAACTTTAGCTTTCGTGAGGCTAAAATGCTTTCAGACATTCTTAACAATCCACTAAAAGTATCCCTCACCATTGGCGAGCAATATGAAGTCTCCCCCACATTGGCTGCCGGGGCTTTATCCAGTAGCTTAAATGCATGTTTGCTTGGAGCCGTCCTCGTAGTTGCTTTTATGATTGTATGGTACAAAGCGGGTGGAATGGTTGCCATTTTCTCGGTTGGGTTAAATGTTCTCCTAGTAATAGCCACTTTGGCTGGTATTTTCCAGGCTACCTTTACTTTACCTGGTATGGCTGCCTTGGTTCTTACCATTGGTATGGCAGTGGATGCCAATATTTTGATCTTTGAACGAATCAGGGAGGAATTAAGGGCGGGCAAGAGTCCGGAAAATGCTCTTGAGGGCGGATACGCCAAAGCTTTCTCAACCATAATTGACGCAAATCTTACGACTCTTATAACTGCAAGTATTTTGATCTGGCTTGGTACTGGACCCGTTAAAGGATTCGGTATCACTCTTGCCATCGGTATTGCAACTTCTGTCTTTTGTGCCCTTTTCGTTAGCCGAATGTTACTTACTTTGCTTGTAAAATCGGGCGTTCGTAACCTCATCAGTTTGCAAAGCATTCAAAAATCTGCACCCAAAGAAGGAATTGATTTTCACCAATACCGCAAGGTCGCCTTTCTCACATCTTGGATCATTGTGGGAATTGGTATTTTTTCGGTATATTCGAAACAAGACACAATTCTTGGAATCGATTTTCGCGGAGGAGAGGAATTAGTTGCTGGATTTTCCGAACCCATTGATGCCGGTACCCTTGACGAATCATTCAAGTCCAATGCAGAGCTCGGAGAAGTTCAACATGTCTATCGTTCTGAAGTGGGTTCGGGCGAAGGGGCAAGCCGTTTAGTATTACAAACCGAAGAAGGAAAATCCCGGAAAGCACTCGCACATTTGCAGGAAAATTTCCCCGAGGTTTCATTGGTCGAAGAAGGACTGAGCAACATTGGAGGATCAGTCAGCGAACAAATTAAGAGCGACGCGATTCTTTCGGTATCAGTCGCCCTGTTTGGTATCCTACTCTATGTTGCTTTGCGGTTTGAAATGGGCTATGCCATTGGAGCGGTTGTGGCAACGGTGCACGATATTTTAATGACCGTTGGGTTATTTGTACTCATAGGTCATTTATCAGATGGGATGCTTTGCTCCGGCCAGTTTACTGCTCCTATGCTTGCATCCATCCTCATGATCGTGGGTTACTCGATTAATGATACAATTGTGGTCTTTGACCGGATCCGGGAAGAATTGGAACTCAACCCGGTGACCAATCTTCGAAAGATCGTAATGATTGCAATCAATCGTGTACTTTCCCGTTCGATCCTTACTAGTTTTACTACCCTTTTGGCTGCTACCTCTTTATGGATTTTTGGAGCCGGAATTATCAATGATTTCGCTTTTGTATTTGTTATCGGAATTTTAACTGGAACTTTTTCATCCATCTTTATTGCCAGTCCAATCTTCTACTTTTGGCACCGAGGAGACCGAAAGCATGTGGAAGAAGGAGAGTTGTTACCCAAGTACGACTGGCAAACCTCTAAATAATTAAGGAATTTATATAAGTTTCTTAATTCCCGCTCGGTTTTGAAACAATGGACCGAGCGTTCTGCGGAACCAAAGTCCGTTGAGCTTCTACAACACAAGTTGGGAATCTCCTCTCTTTTGGCTAATCTTTTGGTTAAGCGTGGTCTGTTAAACCCTGACGCAGTCGAACGTTTCCTCAGGCCCAAGTTAAGGCACCTAGAGGATCCCTTTGCCTTAGCAAATATGGACTTGGCCATTTCTAGAATTTTACAAGCCCGCGAGAAAAAAGAGAAAATCTTACTTATTGGAGATTATGATGTGGATGGGATTACATCTTCTGTAATAACACGCCTGGCATTGGAGTCTTTGGGGTTGGTTGTAGAAAATATAATCCCTAAGCGCTTGAGTGAAGGATATGGACTGACCCAAAAGGCTCTCGAACGAGGCCTGGGTCATGATAATTTTGGATTGGTCATGGCTTTGGACTGCGGAACCAATTCGGCGACTGAAGCAAAATACCTTAAATCTGAAGGAATCGACTTGATTGTTGTTGATCATCATCAACTCAAGGGAGATGAAGCAGCAGAAGCGATTTTGGTCAACCCTCACCTGCAGAAAGATAAAGGAGAACCTTGGCGAAACCTCTGCACCGCAGGACTGTGCTTCAAATTAGTGCATGCACTCTATAAACGGGCTCGTGAATTAAATCTCCCTAATTCTTCTGAACTAACACCTAGAGATTTCCTGCCTCTCTGCGCTATTGGTACATTGGCAGATCTTGTGCCCCTGAAGGATGAAAATCGGATCTTTTCTCGATTTGGAATCAAGCGTTTGTTTATCGATGCCTCACCTGGTTTACTCGCTCTGCTCGCTGAATGCGGCCTGGACGATTCTATTGAACCCGAAACCGAAGACATCACTTACAAACTTGCCCCCCGTATCAATGCTTGTGGAAGGTTAAATAAGCCTGAAACCGCGGTTTCCCTACTTTTAGAAAAAAACAAGAAGGAATGTAAAAGCCTAGCCAGCCAACTTACTCAATTTAACGAAGAAAGGAAGGGGATTGAAGCCAATCTAACCACGGATGCCCTAGCGCAAGCTGAAAAAAATTTCGCAAATGAACCTGCCGTGGTGGTTTGTGGAACTGGAGATGCTTGGCACCCTGGGGTGGTAGGAATCGTGGCCGGAAAACTTGCCAACTCTTTAAACAAGCCCTGCCTGGTCTTAGCTCAGGCTGAAAGCGGAGAATACTGTGGTTCAGGACGAGGTGTACCGGGGGTAAACTTAGTCGAAATTCTCGCATCCTGCCAAGACAAGCTTACGCACTGGGGTGGACATCCCGTTGCTGTAGGACTTGGTTTGAAAGAGGATCAACTTGATGGATTTATTGCGGAATTTTTAAAGGCTTCAAAAAAGAGTAAGTCAACAGACGAACAAACTTCTGACCTAGTTATAGATGCGTGGGTATCGAAAAACGATTTACGCTATGAATTATTGGACGAGATTAATGGCTTAGGCCCTTTTGGGCAGGATAATCGCGAACCCGTACTAGCTATAAAAAGGGTTTCGCTGGAATCCCCCGTCCGAAAAATTGGAAATGGTGAACATTTTCAATTTTCGTTACGCAATGCTAATGGATATATCCGAGGAATTGCTTGGCGAATGGCAGACCGAATACCTAAAGAGAATCAATCTATTGACCTCGCCTTTAAACTAAGAAGAAATTATTGGAACGGACGTAGTTCGATTCAACTAGTATTAGAGGATTGGAAACCAACTGATTAATGAACCGCTATTAAAAAAAACCTGCGAAAGGGAATAACTCTTGCACTCAGGGGTTTATTTTTTCTTCCAAATAAGCAACCGCTTCGTCCTCAGACAGTCTTTCCTGATTTGTGGAATCCCGATCGCGTAAGGTGATTGATCCGTCACCTTCTAAAGTATCAAAGTCTACGGTTAATGCGTAAGGTACACCTGCTTCATCCGCCCGCCGGTAACGGCGACCAATTGCTCCAGACTGATCATACATCACATTCCATTTTCTTTGTAATCGTTGATAAAGAGATTGAGCCTTCTCCACTAATTCCGGTTTGTTTTTAACCAGAGGAAAAACCGATGCCTTAATGGGTGCGACCCTCGGATGAAATTTCATAACGGTTCGTTTTTCCCCACCCACTTCGTCAATTTGATAGGCGGCACACAAAACTGCCAGGAATGTACGGTCTACTCCAAGACTGGGTTCAATCACATTTGGTAGGTAACGTTCTTTTAATCCCTCGTCAAAATACTCCAAGCTCTTGCCTGAGTGTTCCTGGTGCTGAGTGAGATCAAAGTTTCCTCGAGCGGCAATTCCTTCGAGCTCATGTTCACCAAAGGGAAATTTAAAGGTAATATCTGTACAAGCCTGAGCATAATGGGCGAGTTTATTTTGGGGATGAACCTCTTCCCCCAACATATCTGAGGTCAATCCAATCGATTGAAACCATTTCTTTCTAGCATCAATCCATTCGCGATGATAGCGAGGCCAATGCTCATCTCCAGGCGGAATAAAGTATTCAATTTCCATCTGTTCAAATTCGCGCGAACGAAAGATAAAATTTCGAGGGGTAATTTCATTACGAAAGGCCTTACCAATTTGAGCAATGCCAAAAGGAACTTTCACGCGGCCTGTATCCACGATATTTTTAAAATTGGCAAAAATCCCCTGAGCTGTTTCTGGACGCAAGTAACATTTGGAAGAACCATCTCTCAATGCTCCCACATTTGTCTCAAACATCATATTGAATTCGCGTGGAGGAGTGAGAGAACCCGGCTTGCCCGTTGCTGGGGATGGCACGAGTTGTTGCTGCTCAGTTGACAATTCGTCGTAAGGAAGAAGCTTAAGCTCACCTAGGCTTCCTTGTTTAGCTGCTTTTCGCTTGATAGATTCTGCCATTTTAGTTGCATCGTCATGCATGGATTCAGACTCAAGCATAGAAATCCAACCCAAGGAATCTCCGTCCACCAAAACTTCTGCAGCAAAGAGCTGGTCTGCGCGATAACGCATTTTAGACTCCTTACAATCTACCATTGGATCTGTGAATCCGTCCACATGTCCGGAAGCTTGCCATATCCTTGGATTCATGATGATGCTCGAATCGAGCCCCACCATGTCGTCCCGACGACGCACCATGTCTTCCCACCAGGCGTCTTTTATATTCTTACGCAACTCCACACCAAGCGGGCCGTAATCAAAGAAACCATTAAAACCGCCGTAAATTTCAGATGATTGAAATACAAATCCGCGCCTTTTGCAGAGGGAAATGATTTCCTCGATCAAGCTATTTTCATTACTCATTTTTAAAATATAATAACTTAGCCATTAGCCGACTACTGGACAATCTAATAACAAGCCAGTTTTTGATCAAAGTTCATGTTGACTCCGAGTGAGGAAAAATTTTGTATTACTCTAGATGGGAAAATACTTCACGATGCAAAAAAGGCTTCTTCCTCTTTGCTTGCTTGCATTGGTAAGTTTGGCTTCATCTAGTTGTGGATTGAATCCTAAAAAATACTTTTCTAAGAAGGTAAATTTAGCAGGGGTGATAACTCACGAACCTGCTTCCTATACTCCTATCGAAACAGGAACTTTTCGTGTAAGCTCTGATGAGTTGGTGAACCGGAGAGATCACCAGGGTGGAAAAACCACTCTCTTTTGGGGTTTGTTTACTTACACGGATTATTAACTCACGAAATTGCGGGTTTAAACCCGCCACTCCAAGCCTTTCAGGAATTAGAATAATTCCAATTTAGCTTGTGAAGTATCTGAAATGGAATAAGTTTAAGTCCCCGATGCCTTATTCGCTTACATCATCCAGCAAAGATACTTTTAATTCAGCTCTTCGTGAAAAAGGCCTACGCCCGACTAAACAAAGAGCCTGCGTTTACGGAGTAATTCTTGGTAAGCGCGATCATCCAACTGCTGATGATATTTATGACCGAGTTAAGAGGCATTTGCCAGGAACTTCATTTGCTACGGTTTACAACTGCCTCGAGACTTTAGTTGGATGCGGTTTGGTCAGGCAAGTTAACATGGATCGATCCCCCACCCGGTATTGTCCAAATCTTACACCTCACGCTCATTTCAGGTGTACTCAGTCTGGCAAAATTTATGATGTCGAAATCGACAATAATACATTATCTCTCATACAAGCACTTGTACCCGAAGGATTTGAAGCAGAAAACTTGGACCTTTCTTTTTCAGGAACAGGTAAACCTTCAGATAATTAGCGGCTCAAATCTTTTACACCTACCTACCAATTGTGAACTCATTAAAAATCGATAACCTACAAGCCTCAATAGACGACAAAAGCATACTCCGCGGACTATCCCTGGAAATACCCAAAGGCGAAGTCCATGCAATCATGGGCCCGAACGGAAGTGGAAAGAGTACCTTGGCTAAGGTATTGTCTGGTCATCCCGATTACGAAGTAACAGGTGGAACCGCTACCTTAGATGATGACAGCCTGCTTGGGTTGGAGCCTGATGAAATATCAAGGCTTGGATTATTTCTCGCATTTCAATACCCGATGGAAGTTCCAGGTGTAAGTATCGCTAACTTTATAAGAGCTGCTCTAAATGCTCGATTAAAAGAAGGCGAAAAAATAAAGGCTGTTGAATATTACAAAGATTTATACGCTCACATGGATGATTTGGGCATGGACCGCAAATTTACTTCCCGTTCACTTAATGACGGATTTTCGGGCGGTGAAAAGAAACGTTGTGAAATCCTGCAAATGTCGATGTTAAGCCCTAAGTATGCGATTTTGGATGAAACAGACAGCGGTTTGGATATTGACGCATTGCGCGTGGTTTCAGACGGGGTTAACAGGATGCGCAATCCAGAGCGAGGAATCCTCGTAATAACGCATTATCAAAGACTTTTAGATTACATCGTGCCGGATTATGTCCATGTGATGTCAGAAGGAAAAATTGTCCGTACTGGTGGCAAGGAACTTGCCCTTGAATTAGAAGATCGCGGATACGATTGGATCAAGCAAGAAGCCGTCGCTTCCTAACCCCCCTACCCCTTTTTAAATGATTAGTCCTTCCCAACTCGATGTTGACCGCGATAAAGGCGATTTTCACTACGATACCGATTATACCTTCGATGCCGGTATCGGTTTATCTGAAGATGTAGTCCGCTACATTTCAGAGGTTAAAAAAGAGGATCCTTGGATGCTTGATTTCAGATTAAAAGCATTATCCACCTTCGAGAAAAAGCCTATGCCTACTCATTGGGCAACCGATGACCTGAAAAATATTAATTTCGATGTCATCCGTTATTACTTGTCAAAAGGTCAGCAACCAAGCCGGACATGGGACGAGGTACCGGATGATATCAAAAACACTTTTGAGCGCTTGGGTATCCCTGAGCAGGAAAGAAAGTTTCTTGCCGGCGTGGAAGCCCAGTTCGACAGTGAAGCGGCTTACTCGAATATGAAGGAGGACCTAGCAAAAGAAGGGGTTATCTTCGTAGGTTCAACGGAGGGTTTAAAAGAACATCCGGAAATATTCCGCAAATGGTTCGGAAAAGTTATCCCAACCTCAGACAACAAATTTTCAGCTCTAAATAGTGCGGTATTTAGCGGAGGTAGTTTTATTTATATTCCACCGGGAGTTAAACTTGCTCAGCCTCTTCAGGCTTATTTCCGTATTAATGCAGAAAATTTTGGTCAATTTGAACGCACCTTAATCATTGCAGATGAAGGATCTGAAGTAATGTATATGGAAGGTTGCACTGCACCAAAATTCGAAACATCAACCCTTCACAGTGCAGTGGTTGAATTGGTCGCACTAAAGGGAGCTAAAATCCAATATGTAACCGTTCAAAACTGGTCAAACAATGTATTTAATTTGGTTACCAAACGTGCAATCGCCGAGGAAGAGGCTGAGGTAAGATGGATCGATTGTAATATCGGTTCTCGCCTAACAATGAAATATCCTGGAGTTATTTTAAAGGGAAGAAAAGCCCGGGGCGAAGTTGTTTCCATAGCCTTGGCAAATGATGGCCAGCATCAGGACACCGGAGCAAAAATGGTTCATGCAGCGGATGAAACCACCAGTAATGTAGTTTCCAAGTCTATTTCCATTGGTGACGGTCGTTCTTCTTACCGCGGACTGGTGCAAATGCCCGGTCATTTAAAGGGCTGTAAAAATAATACCGAATGCGATGCCCTGTTGATTAACAACAAAAGCCAAACTGACACCTATCCTGCCATTACCGTGCAAGGAGATGCTAATTCAGTCCAGCATGAAGCCAGTGTTTCCAAGGTCAGTGCTGAGCAAATATTTTACATGAAACAACGTGGATTAGGTGAAGCAGAAGCGATGAGTTTGTGCGTAAATGGATTCGTTAATGATCTGATTCGAGAATTCCCGATGGAATACAGTGTGGAACTAAAACGCCTGATTGATCTGGAGATGGAGGGCTCCGTAGGATAATTCGTCGTCATGAGCCAAGAAATTCTTACATCACCGGTTTCCATGCCTCCTTTCTCATTCGATCAACCCCAAACCTTCGAACTCTTTGCTGAAGGCAGATCCTGGGAACCCGGTTGGTTGGCCGATTACCGTAAAGAATGTTGGGAACAATTCTCCAACCTACCTAAAAGGGTTCTCAAAGATGAGAGATGGCGTTTTTCACCTCGCGCTCGTTTTGGACTTACCAAAATCGACGGATTAGCAAACGCAAAAGAATCTCTGCTAATCGAATCTGCCAGCACCGTGGATGGTATATCCTTTGATCTTTTGGATCGGTTGATCCTTGACCAAGCTCATTCAATCTCGCTGCTTCCTAAAATTTCCGGTCCAAATTTAGGGGCTGATGATTACTCCTTGCTAACCGGGGCCTTTGCAGAAACAGGGTTTATACTGCGTGCCCAGGCTTCAGCACGATCAGATGACCCTGTAATCATTGAGCATCGGGAACCAGAGGCAGGCAAAATCGCGTTTCATCACAACCTCATCGAACTGGAGGCTCATGCAGAGGTCACCTTAATTGAAAAATTTACGGCACATCCACGTAATCCGGGTGGTCACATTTCCAATCTTTTAAAAGTACGCCTAGGGGAAGGTGCCCGCCTAAATCGAGTGGTCCTACAAGAATGTTCCCAGAGTTCCTCTCTGGTACAAATGGAAAATTTTATTGTTGGGAAAAATGCCAACTTAAACACAGTTAGTTTACATCTTGGATCCGGCCAATCCCGCATTGAGTCTAAAGGTGTTTTGCAGGGAGAAGGGGCTAATTTTGATTACGGCTCAGTTTACCTTGGTAGGAATGATCAGCTTTTTGACCAACGGACCATTCAGGTACATGAAGCCCCTCACTGCACGAGCAACTTGCTTTGCAAAAATGTTTTGTGCAACCAGTCTAAATCGATCTTTTCAGGATTAATCAAAGTGGAGGAAAAAGCTCAGCATACCGACGCTTATCAAACCAATCGCAACTTGCTTCTCGGATCGGAAGGTAAAGCAGACTCTTTGCCTGGGTTGGAAATTTTAGCAAACGAAGTCAAATGCAGTCATGGTGCCACCACCAGCAGGATTGATCCTCAGGATTTATTCTATCTACAAAGCCGAGGAATTACTTCAGAAAAGTCGGAAAAATTAATTGCCCTTGGATTCCTTAACGAGCCATTGATGGGGATAAACGATAAAAACAGCAGAGAATGGGCTATGCAATGCCTGGAATCTTCTTTTGCGTCCTAGCTATTTAAATATATGAGCCAACAAGAAGTTGAACTTACCCGTGATGTAGTTGCTACTTTAATCCCACACGGTGAGGAATTTACCTTAGGTCGTGGGGAAAAAGTTACCATCACCCACCGGCTCGGTGGAAACTTCACCGTTATGACCCTCCAGGGAATGTACCGGATTGCTGCCCGCGATGCCGATTCCTTGGGCGAAGATCTTAAAGAAGCGTCCAAGCTACCTGATGATGGAAATGCTAAGCCTGCAAGCGTTGAGGAGATTAAAGAAAACCTAAAGACCGTTTTCGATCCTGAAATTCCCGTAAATGTGGTCGACCTCGGCTTAATTTACCGGGTGGAATTAGAGGATACAAAAGACCATGGTCGTGTGGCCTATGTTGATCTGACTCTTACCGCCCCGGGATGTGGTATGGGACCAGTCATTGCAGATGACTGCAAAGGAAAAGTTCTAGAACTTCCAGGCATTGATCATGCAGAGGTGGAAATAGTTTGGGATCCTCCATGGACCCAGGACTTGATTTCCGAGGAAGGTAAAATGGAACTTGGCCTCATTTAAAAGGCATACTCAAACACCTCAAAAGATAATGAAAATTGCTCTTGGTACAGACCATGCTGGATTTAATTATAAAGAAGCTGTCAAAGAACACCTGCAAAAACTAGGCCATGAGGTGCAAGACTTTGGAACTTTTTCCGAAGAATCCGTAGATTACCCGACTTTCGTACGACCAGCTGCAGAATCTGTTGCCGATGGATCTTGTGATCTTGGTGTAGTCTTTGGAGGAAGTGGAAATGGTGAAGCCATGGCGGCAAATAAAGTAAAGGGGGTACGGTGTGCCCTTTGCTGGAGTGAAGAAACCGCCCGTTTGGCTAAAGAACACAACAACGCAAATGTTCTTTCTATTGGCCAAAGACAGATCAGTCAGGAACTTGCATTAAATATTATCGATACCTGGCTAAATGCTGATTTTGAAGGCGATCGACATATACGAAGAATCGAGATGCTCGACAAAAACATATAGTCCGATATACATATTCACTTTCATGAGCGAAGACAAAGAAAAGGAAAAGAAAGCCGCATCGGTCGCTGAGGCTATACAATCAAAGTTCATTGAAGATCGTAAGATCTTTCTATGGGGAGAAGTTAGTGACAAATCCGCCCGGGATATCACCGAGAAACTTCTCCATTTGGAAGCCACTGATCCAGGAAAAGAAATTACCTTTTATATCAATTCTCCTGGGGGCTCAATCACTGCAGGTATGGCCATTTTTGATACTATGCAACTGATCAGCTCACCGATCAAAGTGGTGGTGACTGGTATGGCCGCAAGTATGGGGTCGATATTGCTCTGCGGGGCATCGAAGGGTAGACGCTTCTTATATCCTCACTCGCGAGTCCTCATCCACCAACCCTTGATTACAGGAAGAATGGTGGCGGCAGCTGTGGATATTAATATACAGGCTCAGGAGATGGAGCGTTTACGAGAAGAACTCAACACGATTTTGGCCCGCACTTCAGGACAACCCATGGAAAAAATCCAACAAGATACAGATCGGGATTTTTACCTCAATGCTGAGGAAGCAATTGAATATGGGTTAGCTGACAAGATCGTAGACAAGATCTAATCTTCTCCTTCTTATCATTCTAAGGTATAATTAGGCTTTCCCATTTCTGACATTGGGATCTTATCTGTTTTTATCCACTCCTTGGGCATCATCGGCCCTAAAAGCTTCTTTTTAACTTCTTGTTTAAGGTATTTTAGGTTCACATCTGCCGGGGTGATACATGCGACAACTCTTTGCCCCCATTTTTGATCGGAAACTCCATATACCAAACAATTTTCGATAAGGCCTGTGGAATGTAATATCGTTTCGATCCTAGTTGGATCAACCTTTTCTCCTCCCGTGTTAATTAGACGATCCAAACGTCCCTCTATAATTAAATTTCCTGAAGGATCGATTTTTCCAAAATCTGGGGTTTGCAACCATTCATTTGTTGCGAAAGTACGCTTACCCCGTCTAATACAAAGACTTGAAGATTTAATCAAAACTTGTTGATTCTTCTCTGAAAGCCTAACTTCTGCATGGGGTAAACAAGGGCCCACTCCATTTATTCCAACAAGAAAAGAACTTGATTCGAGCAAGGTTATCATCCCTGCCGTTTCCGATGAACCATAACATGGACAAACGGGCAAATTAAGAGAACGGGAAACATCAACTAAATGTGAATTCATTCCGGCTCCACCAACAAAAATGCCACGGGCTTCGCTCAATGCAGTTATGGCGGTCGGTGATTTCATAAGTTCATGCAACTGTGCTGGAACCAAAGATATTAAATTCCCGGATACTTTTGCTGCAACCTTTGGATTTTCAAGATCCCGATAATCACAGAAATATACTTTTCCACCAGTACTCCAGGCTCTTTCTAATTGCATCCATCCACCCACATGCCAAAGGGGTAAACAACAAATGGAGTTCATCGCCTGATCTCCGATACGCGAAGCTAAACCTCCGACAGCTGATTGCAAAGTTCCATGGTTATGTTCCACAAATTCTGGCTGACCACTGGTACCCCCAGATAAAAAGCGTAACCGTACTCCTTCCCCAGACTCCACATATTGAACTGCTTGGTCTGAAGCAAATTGAACAGAAAAACCCTTTTTCAAAACATCTAATACTCTCTGGGCGTATTTAATCAATTGAAGACCCCGTTTACTGGAGGAAGAAGTCCAATTATCAGGTAAGGTAGCGTAAGGGTTATTCATAGGGCGAAAGTTCTATCCCATAATTCGACGAGTTTATGGTTCGAAACGCAAGGACTGGTAAGAGTGTCAAGATGATGTTCCATGAATTCATATTGGTTTCCACGAAAACAGGAACGTTCCAATCCAGGAGTCATTAAAGAGTGAGAACTCAACCTTAATAAAGCTTCATAACCAAAGGGACTTTCAAAAGCGGTTGAAAAAATAACCCGCTCGAATTGATCGGTTAATAAATTTAAGGTCTTTCCCCAATTAGGGAATAAAAGGGGCTTAATTACCAAATATAGTTGGGAAGGAAGGTTTACTAACTCTTCAAAAGACTTAATCCGGGAAAGTCCCTCATCCAAAGCAATCGGAACTGGGGAATCCTCAGCGAATTTAAATAACCATTCGTCATCAGTGGGCCCAGTTGGTTGTTCAATGAATTGAACTGACTGGTATTGCTGCAAGGCATCTATCCATAACAATAAAACATCTCTGGAAAAACTTTCATTGGGATCTAAACGAACTTGAATATTAGGGGCTAAGGTTTCCAACCAATCCACAATCTCAGGAATTTCATTTTGAGGAAGAGAAAGCCCAACCTTTCGCTTGATCACCCTCGCATCCTCACATCCTGGCATACCCCAAAGCCTGGCGGATGAAGGAAGTTTAATTTGTCTATCCCCATCTTTCCAAATATTTGATGCCAAGGAACTTAATGCTGGCCCGATAATCGAAAATTCATCTATGTGCCCGCCTTCCCTACTCCATTGTTCCGCTTCCGCCTGGGCATCCTTAAGACTGAAATCAAAAAATCCTGGAAGTGCAGAAACTTCACCAAAAGAAGTAAAACCATTCTCATGATCTTGTCGAAGCACCAAACTCACTCGATCTGTCCAAACACCTCGTGCAGTCTTTATGGGACAAACAAAAGATTGCCGGAAAAGCATGTATGTTCTTGGTTTAATCATTAAATATCCTTGAGAATAAAAGCGTATGTATCATTATAAAGCATACTCGATGGACAACGTAAGCACCAATCATGGATAACGAATTATTCCTCGAAGCGGATGAGTTTTTTACCCGTACGCTTCCTAATGGCCTGACTTTTGACGATATTTCATTGGTCACCCGCTATTCAGAAGTTCTACCTGGTCAAGTAAAGCTCGATACTAAACTGTGCGAATCCATCCACCTAAGCCTACCTATCGTTTCTTCCGATATGGATACCGTAACCGAATCGGAAATGGCAATTGGTATGGCCCTTAATGGCGGACTTGGCCTGATTCACTACAACATGACACAGCGCCAGCAAGTCAAAGAGGTCACACGGGTTAAACATCATGTGCATGGCTTAATCCAAGACCCAATTTGCTTCTCAGCAGACAAACTAATCGGAGATGTTCTCAAAACGATTGAGGAAAAAAACTTTCAATTTCGCACTTTTCCCATTGTAAACGAAAATGGAAAGTTACAGGGACTGCTACCTGGCAGGGTAGTCAAAGAACGCTACAAGGATCGAAAAGTAACGGATGGAATGCTTTCCCGAGACAAGGTCTTTACTATTCGTGAAACCGAGGTCGATGACGATCCAATTGCCACCGCCGACAAATTTTTCAGTAAGCACATGGGGATTCATAAACTCTTGGTGGTCGACGAGGAAGACAGAATGTGCGGGCTTTACACGCTTAGTGATATCGAACGGATCATGGACGAATCCAGTGATCACTTAAAACCATCAAGAGATACCAACTTTCGATTACTTTGTGGTGCTGCTGTCTCGGTACCCCGGGATGATGATGGTTCCATTCTCAGAGACTCTTTGGTTGAACATGTAGGAGAAATGGTAGATCAAGGGTTAAACTTGGTTGCGATCTCAACTGCTCATGGACACACCAAAGGGGTGGGCGATGCAATCCGTCTCTTAAGGAATGCATTTCCCGAACTCCCTTTAATGGCAGGTAATGTTACAACTGGAGAAGGTGTAGAGTTTTTAGGCTCGTCTGGTGCTAATGTTATAAAGATTGGACAGGGTCCCGGATCAATTTGCACCACCCGTATTGTGGCCGGTGTTGGAACCCCGCAAATGACCGCACTTTTTGCTGCGTCTAAAGCCAAGAAGCAATCTGGAGTAACCTTGCTAGCCGATGGTGGGATCAATAAATCTGGAGATATTGTCAAAGCCCTAACTCTAGCCGATGGAGTAATTTGTGGTGGTTTACTTGCAGGTTGCAGAGAAGCACCTGGGGGTATCATCGAGATCGAAGGAAAGTATTATAAACAATACCGAGGGATGGGAAGCTTAGAAGCGATGCGCGAAGGATCTGCTGCACGCTACGGTCACAAAACAACTGATCTAAAAGGTAAAAGTACCGCTGAAGGCATCGAAGCT
>NZ_CAXLML010000030.1:0-3862 GCF_964187505.1 Candidatus Chordibacter forsetii | reverse complement strand
TGCTTTTTCTGCTTCTTGCCCAACAGTGCGGAAAGAAAGGATAAACCATCTGCCTGCTTTGGCACGGGTTGCCCGGTGATCTCTGCCATAGTGGGTATAACATCCCAAAAGGCACTGATGTGATCGCTCTCACTCCCCGGCTTGATCTTACCTGGCCAGCGGGCCAGGAAGGGAGAATTGATTCCACCTTCATAAAGATCGCGCTTGATGCCCCGCAGTGGCCCGTTGGAATCCCAGAAATTCGGATTATGACCTCCCTCACTGTGAGTCCCGTTGTCGCTGGCGAAAAGGACCAGGGTATTGTCATCCACTCCCAGCTCTTTCAAAATATTGAGCAAATGCCCAACCTGGTTGTCGAAATTTTCCATCATCGCAGCATATCCAGCGATTGGGTTTACCACATTCGGACAGGGTTCTCCGGGACCCGCTCCGTATTTGCCTATCCGTTGGTCAAACTCGGGATACACCTTACGCCATTTCTCATGCAGCTCTTTGGGGGCATGCATTGCCGCATGGGGTACCGCAGTCGGAATGTAGCAGAAGAAAGGTTTTTTCTGTTTCACACTCTTTTCGATAAAGGAAAATGCATCATCCATGATCATATCATGAATATAGGTTCCTTCTTTAAGAGGGATTTCCTTCCCATCCCGCACGATGCTGGTTGGATAATAAGTGTGGGCAATCATCTGGTTTTTCCACCCCGAAAAATGGTCAAAACCGTGGGATAATGGATTTTGGGCACCAGCTTCATTGGTATGCCCAAGTCCCCACTTACCGAATGCACCCGTGGCATAACCGGCATTTTTAAAAATTTCAGGCAAGGTCGTCATCTTGGGATCAAGGGCGAGGCCAGGCTCATTTCCATTTCCGCGGCAGTGCACATGGCCCGGATGTTGTCCGGTCATCAATACCGCCCGGGAAGGTGAACATACGGTATTGCCCGAATAATGGCTGGAGAACTTCATCCCTTCCTTGGCCAAACGATCAAGGCTCGGTGTCTTTAATTTCTTTTGTCCATAGCATCCAAGATCTCCCTTCCCCAAGTCATCTGCCAAGATATAGATGACATTGGGGGGTGTTTTTTCTTGGGCAAAGACAGAAAGTGCTAGGTAAAATGCTATAAAGTAGGTGGAAAATATCTTAAAATTAAACATACCCCGCACCTTGCCTAATTAGGCAAAACCGGGCAAACCCATATTGAATAATTTTTCCAAAAAAAAGGGAGGCGTCCAAAAACGCCTCCCTCTTAATAAGATTAATCCCTGATCTGCTCGTCAGTCTTTTCGACTGAGAACTGACATCACGATTAACAAGGCCACAATACTGGCCAAGCTGGCGCCCGCTCCAACGAAGGAGTTCACCACGCCGGTGATATTTCCGATGATATCAATTCCACCACCACCGGTACCGAACACAACTTGAACTACTACGAGTAGTCCAATCGCGCCGATAAGGATTTCTGTAAGGCCGCCTATGGCTTCCTTGAGTTTACTTGCTACATTATCCATGTTTTTATCTCCCCACTTTTAGGTTAGGTTTGTTTCAGTATTTTCAGGTCTGTAAAGGAAGCAAAACTTCACTTACTTCGCTGAAAAATTGCTAAGATCAACAAGATCGCAATCAAACCGACGAATCCATTCTGACCGCCTATCTGGTTTACAATTTGCGTAATGTTCGCGATGACGCTTCCCCCGAAGATCGCCCCGGTCCCGAAAACGATTTCCACGATTACACCTAATGCAATCAATCCGATTCCTACTTGTGACACGAGCTTGATCCACTCATGCAACTGCGAGATCATATCTTTCATTTATTTTCCCTCTCTGTTGAGTTTCAGAGCCAAGGGAGCCCCCTTTCGGGCAAGCCGAAATCTATTAAGAGCATCCACCATCCTTGACATCACCTTTATAAATCAGAACAGCTAATACAGATACAGTCAATAGCTAATTATTAAAGTTATTCATGGCTGGAGATAATATATTTCATAAACTGTATCCACAAAACCTTAAAACATGATCGGGAACCTAAGCCCCTGAATAATTTACAGTAACAATGATTAAGGCAAAGAGGGGGAAAGAGATAGAGGAAAGGTAAAATCAGAAGAACTCCTCAGGGAAAAGTCCCGAAGAAGCTATTACTTCTTTGATTTTAAAAGGTGGCGCACCCGGTCATATTCTGGGTTGATGCATTTATCCCCCCATCTTTTTAGGGTCGACAGTAAACCAAGGTCTGATTCCGGCAGTTGCCCCTTGTCTCCTGTTTCCTGTATCCACTCTGCCAGCAATTTACGATGACGTTTCAATTCGGCTTTGAATTTGGGATCCGTGGCAAGATTGTAAATCTCATGAGGATCATTCTCCAAATCATATAGTTCCTCAGCCGGACGCTTATCTGAAAAGAAAACCTTCTGTACCTCATTCATTTTTCTCTCTGCCATTAAGCGGCGAAAATCCTTTGAGACTTGCCAGGGGTCTTTGTAGCTTGGTTGCATGTAAGGACGGTCGGTCAGGTAATTCTTCAAATACTTGAACCGTTTGGTGACAATTGCCCGAATGTGGTCGATGGTGTAATCACAGCGGTCCCGGGCAGCGACCACGAATTCTCGGGGTTTGTGGTTTTTTGAAAGAAAATCTCTGCCCTCCATATAATCGGGCACTTTTATTCCAGCCGTGGCCAGACTGGCTGCAGATAGATCGATACCACTAACAAGATCATCCCGAACTCCACCCTTCTCTATCCCAGCACCTGATACAATCAAGGGCATATGAATACCACCTTCGTAGAGGAACTGTTTGTGACGGTGCAATTTCATCCCATGATCGCTGAACAAAAAGATGCGGGTATTCTCGTAGAGCTTTTTCTCTTTCAAGTACCCGACAATCTGCCCGACCTGCCGGTCGGTCTTGAGGAGGCAGTTATAGTGCTCCGCAATCAAGCTTCGAACCGATGGAATATCAGGGTAATAAGGGGGCACTTTTACCTGCTCAGGTTGTACCACTTTGAATCCCTGAGGGCCTCCCTTGCCTCCAGACAATTGTACCTGTAAAAAGAAGGGCTTCTCTACCCTGCCCTCGAGCATTTCCCCTGAAATAAAGGCATCGGGGTTCAATCTGCTTTGCTTACCATAATCATAAAGCTTACCCGAATCCCAATCGAAATTATAATCATCCTTCGAATGATTGGCAGTCCAGTACCCATTTTTCCGAAAAATTTCTGGAATGGTGAGAATATCCAGTACATTCCGATCATACTCTCCCATATTTTTACCCCTAAAGTTGGCTCGGCAGGAACGGTGATTATGGGCTCCAATGCTTGTTTGCATCATACCGGTAAGAATGGCAGAACGGGTGGCAGAGCATACACCTGCCGGTGTGTAAAACCGGTCAAAGCGGATGCCCTCTTTAGCCAATTGATCAATATTGGGTGTATCAATCAGTGTTTCCCCGTAGCAACTGAACCAACCGCTCACATCCTCCAAATAAATCCATAGAACATTGGACCTTTTATCCTTGGCCTGAATCATGATGAAAAAAAAGAACATAAAATAACTAATAAAAAGAAGGATTTTCATAAATTCTTACTACATCTGGAGTTGGTTGAGTGAAAGAATAAACTTTGGACAATGAATTATTATATATCAGAAGGGATGGTGAAAAAGTTTCGGCTCGTTCAACAGTTGGCATTTGATAAGATGATATCCCACATGGAAGAACTAAGTATAATAACAAATTTGTCTCACGAATTCGGCACACCGGAATATGTTAAAGGTGGAGGCGGGAACACTTCTTACAAAGATGCCTCTACCCTATGGGTTAAACCATCAGGCACTACTCTCTCCGGTTTAAAAGAGGAAACTTTTGTA
>NZ_CAXLML010000029.1:0-5326 GCF_964187505.1 Candidatus Chordibacter forsetii | reverse complement strand
TTGCCCAAAGACTGGGCTCATTTCAAGGGGCACTATGTCCACAACGGTCGAGCCATCTTTTCCTATTCCGTGGGCAAGGGAACGGTGCTGGATATGCCAAGCGTGGTCGAAGAGATTGGTTTCTCTGCCTTCACCCGTACGCTCGAGACTGATCTTCCTGAACCAGGCATGGTTGTACTTGCCGAGGGGGATTCCTCGCATAAAGCAGCCGCCACCTTGTCGGTGAAATGGGCTAAGCAGCGGATTAACTATTTGGTCACCGACGGTCCGGTGGACTCCAAACTTTCCTTTGAAGATGGTCTGGCTCTGTTGCGGGTTCCTGCGGGCAAGCATCGTACTAAGATCGCATTCTGGCCGGGAGATCCAGCCTATCAACCAGCGGTGCAATCGGCTGCAGGTCGAGCCGAAGATCTTGGTGCTCTGACTCAGGGTGGAGATGCCCAGTGGGGAGATTCCCTTGGGACAAAAGGTCAACTTTCCGATAACCAGACAGATGCCTATGTGGTCGATACCCTCGGAATCCCTTTTAATAACCAATACGAACCGCGCATGCGTATAGGGGCTTTCGATTTTTTTGACGATGGCAATAGTGCTGCCGTCTGCACCTGGGATGGCGATGTCTGGATCGTTTCTGGCATCGACGATGATTTGCAAAACCTCAAATGGAAACGATTTGCCACCGGGTTGCACGAGCCCCTCGGGCTGAGGATCGTTGATGGAAAAATCTACACCGTCGGAGACAATCAGATCACCCGCTTCCATGATCTTAACAACGATGGCGAGGCAGACTTTCTGGAGAATTTTAACAATGACTGGGATGCCACTGAGGGATTTCATGCATTCTGTTTCGATCTGCAAACCGACCCGCAGGGAAATTTCTACTTCAGCATGGGTTGCCCGGTTCGGGCGGGTGGAGCCGGGTTTGAGCGATTGGGCAGGCACCATGGTTGTGTGCTGAAAGTTTCTCCAAGCGGAGACGAGCTATCTATTTTTGCCAGTGGATTCCGTGCACCCAATGGACTCGGAGTGGGACCAAATGGGGAAGTAACCACAGGAGACAATGAGGGCAGTTTCATACCCACCGCTCCCTTGAACTGGGTAAAGCCAGATAGTTTCAATGGAGTGATTGATTCCTACCGAGGTGATCGGAAATTTAAAAGTTCTCCGATTGCAGGTTATGAAGTTCCTTACAGCAACTGGGGTGAATATCGCAGAAACTTTATGAAGAGACCAGGCTTTCAGCATTTTCCGGAGGAAGCACCCAAACCACTGGTCTGGATGACCAAGAAGCGTGGAGTGGACAATTCCGGTGGTGGCCAGGTCTGGGTTACAAGTGATAAGTGGGGTCCTTTGAAGGATCAACTCCTTCATATGTCTTACGGTCAGAGTAAACTCTATGTGGTGCTTAAAGAGGAAAAGAACGGGCAAATGCAGGGAGGGGTTTCCCGGATCCCGGTTGATCTATCCAGTAGTGCGATGCGGGCACGGATCAATCCCGGTGATGGGCAGCTCTATGTATCCGGACTTAAAGGTTGGCAAACCAATGCCAAAGGAAAAGGTGGGTTGGACCGTATTCGTTACACAGGCAAGCCCGTCCACCTACCCAAATCCTTGGAGGTTAAAAAAGACCGCATTGAGGTCGGGTTTTATGAGGCACTCGATCCCCAACTAGCCAATGATTTGTCGAAGTACAAATTTGGGGCATGGAATTTGAAATGGTCCTCCAATTATGGATCTCCTGAAATTCCAGTTAATGATTTAAAATTGGATAAGGTAGAACTTCTCGACGACGGTAAAACCATCGCTCTGTATGTGCCCAACCTGCACCCCGCCCACATGGTGCAGATTGATTATGAATTACAATCTGCGGACGGGCTTCAGTTCAAGGGACGCATAGATCATACCATCCACGAGGTCGAATGATTCGCTTATTAGGACTTATTTCTTTTGCATTTTGTGCATCTGTACTTGCTGAAGAAAAAAAGAATACCAAATACAAATTCTCCTTTGGTGCGATCGCGGATTGCCAGTACTGCGAGGCTCCGGATGGAGGGAAGAGAAAATATTCTTCATCCAAGGAAAAGCTACATCAGTGCGTGGAGCATTTTAACAAGGAAGATTTATCTTTTGTTATTCATCTCGGGGATTTTATTGACCGTAATTTTTCTAGTTTTGATGAGATACTTCCAATCTATAATTCTTTAAATGCACCCGGTTATCATGTTCTTGGAAATCATGACTTCGAAGTGGCGGATGAGTACAAAGAACTGGTTCCGAAAAAGTTGGGCATGCCGGCAAAATACTACGATTTCAAAATCAAGAACTGGCGTTTCATATGTCTGGATGGGAATGACCTGAGCTTTATTGCTTACCCGAAAGGTAGTGAGATGTATAAAAAGTCTGAGGAATACTACCGAAAAAAGAAAATCAGTTCACCTAAGTGGAATGGGGGAATAGGCCCTGAACAATTGCACTGGTTAAGGAAAACTTTAGAGAAGGCTGAGGACTCAGAGGAAAAGGTTGCTCTCTTTTGCCACTTCCCCGTCTATCCTCCCGATCCACACAACCTATGGAATGCAAAAGAAGTGATCGCTCTGTTGGAAGAATTTTCCTGCGTAAAGGCCTACATCAATGGACACAACCACAAGGGCAAGTATGGGATCAAAGGCGGCATTCACTACCTTACTTGCAAAGGCATGGTGGATACGAATGAATCAGCCTATTCCATCATTCGGATGTACCCCGAATATCTGAACATTGAGGGATATGGCCGGGAGTCCAATCGGACTCTCGAGTGGGAATAATTTTTTGTTTTGTCCTATGACTTACAGGTCAGAGATTGATGGTTTACGTGCAATAGCAGTAATACCTGTTGTTTTGTTTCACGCAGGTTTTGAGTTCTGTTCAGGTGGCTTTTTGGGAGTCGATGTTTTCTTCGTTATAAGTGGTTTTCTAATTACATCCATACTTGTTGAGGAGTTGAATCAAGGAAGCATTTCTTTAAAACAATTTTATCTAAGAAGAATTCGTAGGCTCATTCCAGGATTCTTGTTCATGCTTTTGGTCGTTTCATTTTTTTTCCTTCTAGTAGCTCGGCCATCTCAGCAGGAAAGTGAGTCCTTATCCAATTCTGTTCTTTCGTCTCTATTTTTTTACTCAAATTTTTATTTTTCATTAAATAACGGTTATTTCGCTAGTTCGAGTGAGCTAACTCCTCTGCTACATACATGGAGTTTGTCTGTTGAGGAGCAGTTCTACTTGATTTATCCGATTTTGCTTTTGTTTGGGTTCAAATGGAAAAACAAAAGTCCCATATTCTTAATTTCCTTTATTTTTTTCTCTAGTTTATTTCTTTGTTTTTTTGGAGGAGAAATATTGGGTAAATGGAATTTCTATTTACTTCTCACACGTGCATGGGAGTTGGCTGCTGGTGCACTATGTTTTTTTTGTAAAATCAAAAATTGTAGAAATTACCCACAATATTTTTTTGATATTATTTCACTCCTAGGTCTAATTTTGATTTTGGGTTCATTTTACTTTTTAGATGAATCAATTAATTCCCCAAGTCTGTGGTGTTTATTTCCGGTAACGGGTACAATTTTAATTATTAAATTTTGTAGACCGCAGGGATTTGTCTGTCGTTTCCTTTCAGCCAAAGTCCTGGTACTAATCGGAACACTTAGCTACGGCATCTATCTTTGGCACCATCCTTTGCTTTCTATCAGTCGTCATTTTGTAATTCACCCATTTTACCTAGATGAAGATATTGTTATCCTCTCCATTTTACTGACATTTCTGGCTGCTTGGATTAGCTATTTTTTAATCGAGAAGCCATTTCGATCTGGTGCTATTTCCCTTAAGTGGTTACTTGTTCCCTTTGCCTTACTTTTAACTTTAGGTTTTTTGCCTAATGAAATTTCGAAATTTGGCTTAAATCCAAGAAGTATTGTTTTTTCTGAGTCTGTTCGTGATCTAGCACGAGACAATTACGATTCGGACCGAAGAGAAAAAGGATATTATTTTGGAGATTTATCACAGAGGAAAAACGATCTTCTGTTACTAGGCGATTCCCATGCAAGAATGCTTATGCCTAGTCTTGGGGAGTTGTTGGAATTAAAAAAATGGAGAGGTTTTCATCCATATGAAAAAAAGTTTAAAACCAACTTTTTGGCGATCAACCCAAATACGGAAGAAAGTTTTTTGAAGGCTTGGCATAAGCAAATTAAGATAGATTCAGACGGAGCCAAAGCGATATTAATTTCATTTAGGCATTCAAGATCTAAAGATAATTACTTTTACGATCCTCTACTTCCCGATCTCCCTCAGGTTTTTTTTGATAATTTTGAAAGTAGTATTCTATACTTATCTTCCTTGGTTCCTAAAATACTCATGGTTGCTCCGTTTCCCGAATCTCCATACTGGGGACCGAACATCGGAAGAAGTTTTTTTCAAAGAGAAAATTGGTTTGATACCTCAGTTTCCAAATACATTTCCTTACACCAGAAATTTCTTAATCATTTAGAGAAAATTGCTTCGGTTAATTCTTCATTTGAAATAATATATCCCCATCATTTTCTGATTAATCAAGATGCTCACTTTTCTTATTATTTTTCAGGGGAGAGGAAGAGTGTTATTCCTTATTACTACGATGATGATCACCTAAATAAGTTTGGCTGTAAGGAAATTGCTCAAGAAATCATTTCAGGAATTAAATAACTGGATATGGTCGGGAGACTAAACAAAAACTTTTAAAACTAAGAAATAATAATTGAAAATATTTCGACACTAGTTCTTAGACTGCTTTTCAGTCTGGCTTATTTGGCTAACTTGTTCGAGAAACTGGTTCAATGTAATCTGGGACTCCAAATTTTCGATCCAAGATTCAGGAATAGAAGATAGTCCATTGGCCGAACCCAAGAGGATACCGAGAGCTAATCCACGGGCACAATTATCTCCTCCTGCCATGGCATTTTCAATAAAAGCTGTCTCTGTGTCATCTCCGTGCTTTATGGCTAAATAAAGAACGGAGGGGAGGGCGGATGAAATCGAACAGGCTGGTCCTAATTTACTAATCGCACCTACAGCATTTTCTGAGAGTACACTGTTTGCCTTTTTGAGTGCCCACTCGGGAGCCGTTTGATTGAGGGTATCATGCAGGTCGGTTCCGTGCATCAGACGATAACCTGCCTGAGCAAGAAAGATGGCAGTTTCTTCGGCCTCCTTGGATCGATGGGTGAGAACGGTTTGTTCAACCGCTGCTTTCACCAATTCATTTTCAGAAGAGTTGGAAAGAAATGCAATAAGTGGGGCAATCCTAGCCGGGCCG
>NZ_CAXLML010000028.1:0-8271 GCF_964187505.1 Candidatus Chordibacter forsetii | reverse complement strand
CCGGGCAGCCGATCTGAGATTGGACACGGAAGAGGGTGCTTTTGCCGACCTCGGGGGATACCGTGCGATCACACCGGGTGATCCTGAGGAAAGTGAAATCTTTTGGCGGATCGAATCGGAAGAGGAGGACGAAATTATGCCCCCACCCGACTCTCAGATGTTCATGGGCATGTAGTAAAAAAACTCTTAGCATAGAGCTTTCCTTCAATGCCCCATTAAATTCAATTTTATGAACTCCAGCATATTAGCCTTCATTTTCTTTTTACTTTGCGGAAGTATTTATTCGTGGGCGAAGCCAGAAGACCTGCCCAATGTGGTAATGATCCTTAGTGATGACCAAGGATACGCAGACTATGGATTTATGGGGCACGAAATGATCGAAACTCCAAACCTCGACCGGCTCGCCTCTCAAAGCTTACGATATGACCGTGGCTATGTAACCACTGCCCTATGCAGTTCCTCACTGACCACAATGCTTACCGGTCTCTACCCCCATGAGCACGGAACCACGGGGAATGACCCGCTCAAGGGAATCAGCCGGCAGCCATGGATTGATAAATTCAAAAACTCGCCCCAGTTGCCCAAGCTGCTGGCCAAGCATGGATACATCAGCTTACACACCGGTAAGTACTGGCATGCACATCCTAAATATTCCGGTTTCACCCATGATATGGGAGCTACCCAAAGGCATGGGTCCGCCTACTCCCTAAGTATTGGCCGGGATACTATGAAGCCTATCTCCGACTTCCTCCGTGAAGCCAAGGGAAAGGAAAAACCGTTCTTTATTTGGTACGCTCCATTCCTCCCTCACACCCCGCACAATCCCCCAGCCGATTTAGAAAAAAAATACCGTGACATCGGAGCAGGCGGACAGGCAAAATATTATGCGATGTGCGAATGGTTTGATCAAAGTTGCGGACAATTGCTTGATGATCTGGATAATCTGAAATTGTCTGACAATACCCTGGTGGTTTATGCATGCGATAATGGCTGGGGAAGGCTCGACGGGAAGAGAGGCTCCGTTAAAGCATCCCCCTACGAGCAAGGTGTTCGTACGCCAATCATGTTTCGATGGCCCGCTAAAATTTCTCCTCTAATCAATTCCACCGAGCTTGCCAGCAACCTCGACCTTGTGCCCACTATTCTAAAAGCCTGCGGCATAAAACCGGATGAGAAGATGAGCGGAATTAATCTATTAAATCCCAAGGCAGTCAAAAAAAGAAAGTCCATCTTCCTCGAAAATTTCACTCATGATATGCTCGATGTTGACCGCCCGGAAACCGCTCTCCGTGCACGATCAATAGTAGAGCAAAACTGGAAACTGACTCGATGGACGGAACCTCACGAAAAGCTCAAATCCATGGGCTGGCAAATTGGAATACCTCAGGAAAAAGTGGAACTCTTTGATCTCACGAAAGATCCATTAGAGAGTACTAATGTGTCTACCCTCCATCCTAAGAAAGTAGAAGAGCTGACCAAACAACTTAACTCCTGGTGGAACCTCCAAGTTGTAGGAAAAAAGTAGTTACTTCTTTTTCTGCAAAGACTTGGTGTTTGGACCCACGATTTCCACAAAGTTACCGTCCGGGTCCTTGAGCATCAACAAACACAAATCCTGTGGGAAACCCTTGGGCAGAATCTGTGGGCTCTTGGCATAAGCCTCGCAACCATGCTTCTTGGCATTGGCCATGACTAGATCCACATCCTCCACAAATATGGTAAGGTAAGAAAACCCGGCAACGGTATGGATGTATGGTTGATCAATGTTGCGGGCAGGCTTTTTGGAATCCACCTGCATCACTTTCAACTTGGTCGCTGACTCCTCTTCCCCCAGTACCAAAACATGGACATTGAGGCTGGACCCATCGGTCAGTCCGACTGCCTTGGGGAACTTGCCCTTCACTTCAAACCCGGGTACTTCCTGAAAGCCGATTACATCTTTATAAAAGGCTATGGACTTTTTCGCATCGGTCACTACGACTCCTAAGTCGATGGTTTGGCGTGAGAAGTTAGACTTTGCCCAGACCGAGGAGCAAGCAACTAGCATGAGCGAGGATAAAAGAATTTTGAATTTCTGTATATTCATGTTTGTTAGATTGCTATGCTGAATCAAATCAATCAATGGCGAAGTAATATCCGAGGGTTAAATTCCTAGATTTAGCCCGATCCAAAACTCCCATATAACCCTAACTGGAAGGCTTTAAATGATCAGCACTCAATCGCCTTAATATCGTAAGGCAACAGATATTTTACGCAATATTTGGCAGTATAGGATTGAAATAACTAGATTAAAATAATGATTTGTACCTTAACCCGAATTAATTCCTTTTTCAGCTCAGACGAAACCATTGCCCTAATTTTTCACATGCTATTACCACAATACTTAATTAGCTTTGTTGTACTTTTTCAGATAAGCTTACCCCTGCTCTCTCATGCGACAGAAGAGGTTGAATCTGTGTCTACAGAAAGCCCTGCCCTCCTCTTTTACGGGAACTCTATGATCGAGCGTCTTCTCGAATATGGGGGCATGGAAGCACGCCTGCAAATTGCCACATCCGGGAAGGGCCTAAAAATTAGGAGCCTAGCCTGGACCGGAGATGAAGTGGGTAACCGCCTACGACTTGAGGGATACCCAAAGCACATGAAAAACCTAATCAAGCAGTGGCCCTCCAATGTGCTCGTTCTGGGATATGGCATGAACGAAGCCTTTCATGGAGCCGAGGGACTGCCTCAATTTAAGCGTGATTACCAAAGCCACATCCAACAACTCGCAAAAACTCACCCAAAGGCAAAGTTTGTGCTCTTGTCTCCCACTGCTGCCCAGCACCCCGTTTCCGACCTCAATGAGAACCTAAAACTTTACCGCAACGCTATCTCCAAACTGGCCCAAAAAAACCAGGCTTTCTTTATCGATCTCTTCTCCCCCACCCTCAATTCGAGCAGTCGGTTAACTGAAAACGGCATCCATTTAAATGACTTAGGAAACAAACAAATTGGCTCCATCATTGCTCAGGAACTGCTTGGTTATCTAGGTGTAAAAAACACAAAGCCCGCTTCCGAAAATCACATCCACGAGGTTCGCCAGGCTGCCTCGGCCAAACATAACCGGGTAGCCGAAGTGGTACGCCCGAAGAACGCGGTAGTCTATTTTGGGGTAAGGGCAAGGCCTTATGAATATGCCGGGGAAATACCCAGGTATCATAAAATGATCGAACTCACCGAGGAGATCGTGCACCGAATGGCAGCTGAACCGAAATTAAAATTCGCTAATTTGGAAAGACCTTCACTTGATCCGATGCCATCTGGAAAAGGGCACGATGATGGTAAGCGTACAGGTATCATTAAACCGCCTACGGATGCCATGGCTGAATTTACCGTGGCCGATGGTTATGCCGTTAATCTATTTGCTTCCGAGGAGCAATTCCCAGAATTACGTAACCCCGTACAAATGGCTTTTGATGCCAAAGGGAGGTTATGGGTGGTAACGATGCCATCCTTTCCGCATACAGTTCCTGGTCTCTCTCCTGAAGATAAGTTAATCATCCTCGAAGACACGGATAGGGACGGCAAAGCCGATAAGTGCACAACTTTTGCGGAAAACCTCGATGCACTGGACGGGATCGCCTTTCATCATCAGGGAGTGATTGTATCGGAACAACCACGCCTGCTGTTAATGCGGGATGAAGATGGGGACGACCGTGCGGACTGGCAGCACGAGCTCCTTCGGGGAATTGATGTAACTGACTCCCACCATGGCGGGATGATCGCAACTGATCCTCATGGAGATATTTTGTTTTGTGACGGAGTCTTTCACCGCTCCCAACTGGAAACCCCCTTTGGAGTCCACCGTGGAATAGACTCAACTACCTACCGCCTAGATCCCGCTACAGGAAGAATCAATACAGAGTGGCAGCATACAACACCCAACCCCTGGAATATCACCTTTGATCGATGGGGAAATACTTTTCAAATGTATGGAGATGGCGATGTCTATGATGGCACTTCCTTGATCTGGACTCCGTTGGGAGGATACATGCCCTATGCCTATGCTCGAATCACTAGCTATGGCAAAGGTTGCGGAACCTCATCTATTTCTAGCACAAACTTCCCAGACGAATACCAGAATGGCATCGCCTCTGCCTCACTGCTTGGTCGATATGCGGTTAATCTTACTATTCTTAACACCGACCGTGGCATGTTTAAGCAAAAGAGTTACCAAACAATTTTAAGCTCACCCAATGCTGCCTTCCGACCAGCTGATCTCGAGTTTGGAATGGATGGGGCACTCTATATTTCTGACTTTTCCAGTCCAATCATTGGGCATGCCCAGCACCCGATGAGAGATCCTCACTGGGATCATGATTATGGACGTATCTGGCGGGTCGTACATACCGGTAAGCCCATCGTTAAAGAGTGGCCAAAAATAGAAGGTGCGACTCTAAACGATTTATGCAAACTCTTGGTACACCCGCAAAATCTTATCCGCCACCATACCCGGATTGAACTGAGGAAACATGGCAAGAAGGCCATTTCGGCTATTGATCAATGGATCAAAGCATTTGATCCCAAAGCGGATAATTTCGAACAGGCTATGCTCGAAAGCATTTTTGTATGCGAAGGACTGGGGCAGGCACGTTCCGACTTGATTGAACAACTAGCTAAATCTAAGTCCTACCTTTTTCGCGGAGCAGCAGTTCGCACCCTACGCTTACAGGCAGACCGAATTAGTAACACAAAAGAGATGCTCACTACCTTTGCCAAAGATGCACACCCACGCGTGCTCATGGAAGTAATTAATGCGGTGGCTCACTTGCGCCCGCACATGCCTGAAGTTGAGAGTTCTATAACGGGCATCAATACAAAAAATCCAGATGTAAAAAACTCGCTTGCCTATCTGGATTTAGGTACGGAACCGTTGAAGGGCAGTAGTGTGCCAGTACTGGAGGTTTCTAAAAGCTCACAACTAACTCAATGGATTGGATACGAGGATAAAAACAAAACCAATCCAGTTGAATATCAGATTGGTAAATCAAAGTTACCCGGTACTGGATTCTTTCGTTCCTTTATTTATTCAGATAAGGCCCAATCCGCTACCATCGGGGTCAACCACAAGAACTTGGAAGTATACCTGAATGGCATATTAAAATTTAGCCAGAACTCACTTTGGAGTGGAGATCAGCAAATCAATGTGGAATTACGCAGCGGTTTAAATGTCTTTGAGTTCGTTTTCCTCAAAGGTAGGAGGGCAGCTAGATTCATGCCTGCTGTCTATGTCTATGACCCCTTGGGCAACCCTTTGCCTGATGCACAATATTTAACAAACCTAGATCAATTAAGAAAAGCCGATAAAGAACACCAACAGGAAATGGCCAAGGCAGGTAACATCCTCCGGGTTCAGGCGGCTCCCGAACTTCAGTTTGCTCCCAAAAGATTGCAAGTTCAGGCAGGCACCAAAGTAACACTTATTTTTTCTAATCCGGATGTCATGCTCCACAACTGGTTGCTAGGGAAACCAGGCAGTGCCGAGGAAATTGGAGAATTTGCGGATAAAATGGCCTCCACCGCGGATGGCTTTCAAAAGGGCTACATTCCCGAAAGTGACAAAATCCTGGTATCTTCCAAGCTGTTATCCCCCAATAAATCCCAAGAAATCGAATTTGAGGCACCGGATCAGCCAGGTGACTATCCCTACCTCTGCACCTTCCCCGGGCACTGGCGAATGATGCAGGGGATTCTTACGGTGAAAGCGGCTCCGTGAAATATCACCTCTGTTTATTCTTTGTGACTGCCTGGTTTTGCTTTGGTGAAACCAAGTGCGAGTTCTTCTCCTTATTTGATGGCAAAACCCTCAAAGGCTGGAGGGCATCTCCTGGCGGAAAGTGGGAAGTAAAAGATGGAGTATTATTAGGAACCAGCCAGAAAGTGGACAAACGGCATGGCATCCTGTTTTCCGAGAAAGAATATTCCGATTTCATTCTTCGGGCAAAGTTCCGAATATTACAGGGAAACAGTGGATTTTACTTCCGTGCCGAGAACCGTAATACCCCAATCAGAGCCTATGGATTTCAGGCGGAAATCGACCGCACTCAGAATACTGGTGGTTTGTATGAAACAGGGGGACGGGCATGGGTTGCCAGGCCTGATCAGCAAGTAATTAAGGAACGAAAATATCTACCAGGAGAATGGTCAGATCTGGAAATTCATGCAGGCGGCAAAAATGTATCCGTTCTTATAAATGGTATTCTGAGCACAGAATTAAAAAAAGACCCTGGTCGGACCAAGGGTTTTTTTGGCCTGCAACTCCACGGTGGGCAGGATATGCATGTGGAGTACAAAGACATCCGTCTGAAAAATTTGGACAGATAAAAAATCTTTCAAAAAATTTAATCCGCATTCCGGCAAAATAAACTCGTGCTTCCATAGATAAGCTATCGGCAAGTCAGTCTTTTCGATTGCCTGAAGATTTCTCTTTAGGTCTGATCTAATCCTTCATGCAGATCATACTCGCTCTATTACTTGTACCTCTATTTATTTACGCTCAGGACCTCCCGCCGGGCCAAATGCTCTTACCGGAAGAGGCCTTGCCTGAATACGAGGCCAAAATCGATCACGCCAGACTGATTCGAGATACATCCAAAAGCGTATTAAAACTGGGTAAGTCCGTCTACCAACAAAACTGTGCGAGTTGCCACGGCACCCCGAACACCCCGGGTTCTGTGCCCAATGCCTTGGGTTTTTGGGACGGGAAATTTCAGCACGGAAAAGATCCATATACCATGTACCTCACCCTGACTCGTGGATGGCGGATGATGGCCCCGCAAGCCATGCTCAAGCCCCGGGAAAAATACGCAGTGATCCACTACATTCAGGAGACATACTTAAAAAAACAAAACCCTGCGGAATACTTTAAGGTGAACCAGGAATACTTAAGCCAACTTCCCAAAGGACGAGATCTCGGACCCGCTCCGGAGAAAAGAAAACTCTGGGAGGAAATGGACTACGGAAATTTTTTAATGGGTACCTTTGAGATTGCTGACACCCAGGAACAAAAAGTCAGAAACTACGGGGTTGGAGCGACAAACAACCTCGCCTACAAGGGAATTGCCCAGCGCCTCGACCCCGGCCCAGGTGGCATTGCCAAGGGCCATACCTGGTCAGCCTTCGAACACGACACCTTGCGGGTAGCCGGAGTCTGGAGAGGAAATGGATTTATTGACTGGCGGGGAATCAACTTTGACGGGCAACATGCGATCCGTCCGCGTACCATTGGCGAACCCTTCCTCGAATGTGCCGACGGCCCAGGTTGGGCCAATCCGGAAACCGGTAAATTTGAAGACCTTCGCTTTCAGGCATCCGACGGAAATTATTACGGTCCCCTGCCCAAAAGTTGGTGCCAATACCATGGGCTATTTAAGTTTAACAATCAGGCGGTGCTTTATTATCAAGTCGGGGAGGTGAGAGTTAGTGAGATGCATGCTTTATCGGATGCCGGAACCTTTATTCGCCACTTGAATATTGGGAAAAGCGAGAAGGCACTTGTGTTTCGCACCCCGGGTAAATCCATCCGTGCAAATGTAAAAATTCTCACTGAGCAAGGAAGACCTGGGGAACAAGTGATTCGCTTATTGCCGGAACAAACTCCTCTCCAATTAGTTCTGCTTGCTGATGGAACTGAGAGCGAACCCATCCCCGCGAAGCTTAAATTTTATAATATTCTCAAAGATAAACTAAGTCACAGCCCTGCCCATGGTGGTATAGTTACGCAATGGCCCGACATTTTGAAGATCCCCATTGTAAGGGGAAAACAGGATGGGGCTTTCCAGTCTGACGAGTTCACCCTACCGGTTGACAATCCATGGAATGCACGACTGCGGGCTAGCGGACTGGACTTCTCTCCCGATGGTAAAAGTGCATACCTTTGTTTTTGGGACGGCGATGTCTGGAAAGTGGATGGCATAGCCGATGAATCCCGCAACTCGGTGGAGTGGAAAAGAATTGCTGCCGGATTATTTCAACCATTGGGCATCAAAATCAGGAATGGAGAAGTCTTTGTTTCCTGCCGGGATCAAATTGTTCGCCTGGTTGATTTAAACGGGGATGAAGAAACTGATTTTTACGAAGCATTTAATTCGGACCATCAGGTAACCGAGCATTTCCATGAATTTGCGATGGGGCTGCAGACAGATGAACAGGGTAATTTCTATTACGCCAAGAGTGCGAGGCATGCCCGCCCTCAGCTTATCCCTCATCATGGCACTCTGATCAAGGTAA
>NZ_CAXLML010000027.1:0-18006 GCF_964187505.1 Candidatus Chordibacter forsetii | reverse complement strand
TCACCTTTCTCTTACCGGTTGCTTTCAATATATGATGGTGGGGAGAGGGAATGGGTTGACCCCTATGTTTTTTTACCAAGCATAAATAACACTGAACTTACCGCATTTAATGAGGGTTGGGAGAGACGCCCATTTGATAAGCTTGGGGCAATCCCCAAGCTACACCAGGGAACTTCAGGAGTTTCTTTTGTCGTCTGGGCACCTTCTGCAAAGTCTGTACATCTTGTTGGCGACTTTAATCACTGGAATCATTACGCATTACCAATGCGCTCACTTGGCAGTTCGGGGTGTCGTGAATTGTTTGTCCCCCATGCCAAAATTGGGGATAAATATAAGTTTAGAATTCTTGGGTCTGATGGTGTCCTTCGCGAAAAAGCGGACCCTTTTGGATGGCGATTCGAACCACCACCAGGAAATTCTTCGATCATTGATGATCGATCCCTTCAAAGAAGTTCAATTCTTCGCACAAAACCTAAGAACCCTAGAGCTCTGCCAATTTCCATTTACGAAATGCACCTGAGTTCATGGCGTTTTCACCCTACAGAAAATCGACCTCTTTCTTTTCTTGAGCTAGCCCGTGAGTTACCTGATTACTTGGTTAAGTTAGGTTTTACTCATGTTGAGTTTTTACCACTTAATGAGTACCCATTTGATCCAAGTTGGGGCTATCAGGTAACTGGATATTACGCACCCACTCACAGGTTTGGTCCCCCTGAGGACTTGTTTCAACTTATTGAAGCATTACAAACTGCAGGTATTGGCGTGATCATAGACTGGGTCCCGGCACACTTTCCTTCTGATGAATTTGCACTCTCCCGGTTTGATGGAACCTGCCTTTTTGAGCATGAAGATCCCCGAAAGGGAATGCATGCAGAGTGGGGCACTCTTTGTTTCAATTACGATCGACCTGAAGTTAGAAGCTTTTTAATAGGGAGTGCCATTGCCTGGATGGATAGGTTCGGAATTGACGGCTTCCGGGTCGATGCAGTGGCCTCTATGCTCTACCTTGATTATGCCCGCAAAGATGGTGAGTGGTGCCCGAATCAATTTGGTGGAAACGAAAACTTTGAGGCTATAGATTTCCTCAAACAATTTAATCATGCAATTCACGAAGAGTACCCTGAGGTTATTAGTATTGCGGAGGAGTCGACTTCTTTTCCTCAGATAACCAAGCCCCCCTTCATGGGTGGGCTTGGGTTTGACCTCAAATGGAACATGGGCTGGATGCATGATGTTCTGGGTTATTTCTCATCTGATCCAAACCACAGGACAAGCAAGCACGACAACTTGACCTTTGGAGCAATCTACCAATTCTCAGAAAACTTCGTTCAAGCCTTTTCCCACGACGAAGTGGTTCATGGAAAAGGTTCGTTGGTTAATAAGATGAATTTAGCTTACGAGGAGGATAGGATCGCTAACTTGAGGGCTTTACTTGCCTTGCAGTGGACCTGGCCTGGGAAAAAGACTTTATTTATGGGGTGTGAATTTGGCCAGTGGAAGGAGTGGGACTACCAGGCTGCCTTAGATTGGCAATTGCTTGAGTTCCCTAATCACCAAGGCTTATGCGACCTAATTTCCGACCTCAATGCACTCTATCAAAAACATCCAACTTGGGCTGAATCTGATCATGACGGCACAAAATTCAAATGGATAGATTGCAACGATGCGGGAGGACAAACCTTGAGCTTTCTTAAGTTTGGAAATTATCCCAATGATACACTTTTGGTGGCATGCAATTTCTCGGACTCTTTGAAGCATAGGGACTGGGGGTGTCCACACTCTGGCATGTGGGAGGTTATTCTAGATACAGACTCCCCGAATTATTCGGGTCACGGTGCTGCTGGATCAACCCGATTTGAAAGCTTTGCTGAACCGAGGAATAATCAACCAAACGGACTATCTTTTGCAGTTAACCGCTGGAGTATAAGGATTCTTTCTCTCGTTGCTGACCAAAATTAAAGGATTAAATTACACCGCTATCAGCAAAGCTATAATATCCTATTCCCGTAGGACAGTTATTGGGTTCACCTATAATTACATGATCATGAAAATCGATATCCAAAAACCTTGCGGCTTCGGATATTTTTTGAGTTACCTTTAAATCGCTTGAACTTGGCGTGGGATCACCACTTGGATGATTGTGAGCAAGAATAATTGCCGTGGCACCCCAGCGTATCGCAGGTTTAAAAACCTCACGGGGATGGACAAGGCTTCCTGTTGCCGTACCAGTAGTGATATTTTCCAATCTTAATAATTTATTCTTTCGATCCAGGCATAATACCCAGACTTTCTCCACTGACTCGACAAGGGACTCCGGATAAAGAAGGTTCCACACCATTTGCGGTTCATCAAAGAAAATGGCTTCCAATCTATTACCCTGGGAAATTCTCTTGGCAACTTCAACCAGGGCACTTAATTGCAGAGCCTTTACTTTACCAATCCCAGGAATCTTTCGGAACTCCAACGCATCCCAGCGCACAAGTCCCGCAAGGGAACCAGCCTGACTGATTAGAATATCAGCTAAAGACAAAACATCATATCTGGCTGTTCCGGAACGCAAAATCATGGCGAGTAATTCGCGGTCTGAAAGAGCCTTAGAACCAAGATTCTCTAATCTTTCCTGGGGGCGTTCACTAGGTGGTAAATCCCGCAGGGATACATTCTTGCCCCGGGGATCTTTACTCATGGCATGTTAAATCAAATTAATCGGGCAAGTTTACCTCAACATATGCATCCCTTTTTTGGCGAGATAACCATATCCGCTGATCGTTAAGTTCAGATTTCCTTGCCAGGATGCCTTCAATCTCAGCACGAACTTCATTGATCGGTAAATTTTTGGCAGCTTCAATCTTATCAACTTTTATGATATACCATGCCAAATTCTGCGAGGAGGCAACTGAACCGTCTGCCTTTCTTTCCATCAAGTTTACCGCAAAAGGCCTGGAACTCTCTCCTTCATTGAGTCTAAATGCAATATCCCGAATTTGGTCATTTCTAATTTCGTCCTTAGAGACAAAAAATCCCCAACTCCCACTATTTTTAAGGAAAGGGCTTTGCCCATTCTTGGATGCGAGATCCTTAAAATCAGAACCCTCTTGAATAAGGTTATAAACTTCTTGGGCGGTAGAATTCAGGTCTCCTGGCTTCTTATTATCTCCAGAAAAAACTATCTCACTCAGCCTGATTCTCTTTCCAACTCTAAAATCATTTTTATTCTTTTGATAGTAATTCTCGACGCTCTGCGGGCTAATCTCGTCTCCACTTCTTTTCCTCTGAGCGAGCATATGCATGTGAATAATGTCTTCCTTTAACTGCTCCTTATACTCTAGTGTGGATTGCCCATTGCTTTGTAAAACTTCGCGAAACAACCTGCGGTCCCCGTTAAAATTAGACATTAATTTATTTGAGTATTCCTGCTCAACATAAGTTTCAGGGAGCTCCATGCCCTTTTCTTTAAATGCGATCTGCGAAAGAAGTCTGTCAATTTTACCATCCACAAATTCACTAGCTCTTTGAAGCTTCTCTTTTTCAGAAAAGTTTAATTTCTCCATCGCAAGTTCAATTTCCCCCCATGTGACGACTCTGTCATTAATCCGGGCAACTATTCGATTTATCTCAATTAACTCATCCTCTGCAATTAGGTAGCCAAAGCCTGACCCTATGATAATGAAAAACAACCTAGCTAACATGTTTAATCCCATGAATGTGAATCTTGAGAAATCGAATGATTTCCTTCAACTTTAAAAGTGGAAGTTTTTCATTAAGTCGTGGAATTCTTCCCATCTTTTTCAAATATTTCACGCCATCTCTTGAACTTTTCTTCACTTCCCTGCAAAATAATTCATTTTCTTTGCTTGAGATTGAATCAAATCCAGCTTCCTGACCAAGGCATTTAATCTCCGTCTCATAGAATAAAGCTCGGGTCTGGTCAGGAATCGGACCAAATCGATCCCTGAGTTCTTCCTCATAAGTCGTAATTTCCTCAATTTTCACGATTGAAGCTATTTTCCTGTAGCACTCAATACGCAACCTAGGCTCACTTATGTAAGCTGCCGGGAAACAGGATGCCATGGTTGCATCCTGCTCATCATAAAACAATGAGTCGTCCGTATGCAGGAAATCCATTCTGACGACTGCAGTGGGACGAAGGGCATTCTCGTCGCCCTTCAGCCTCGAGACACTTTCACGAAGCAACTTGCAATACATCTCAAAACCGACTCCGGCAATGTGTCCACTTTGCTCACTACCCAATAGATTTCCAGCACCACGCAATTCAAGATCCCTCAGTGCGATTTTAAAACCAGCCCCCAAGCTACTTGTTGAACGCAGAGCGGATAAACGCTTGCGCGCCATATCCTTAATGGGGAGTAGGGGATTAACTAGCAGATAAGCATATGCTTGCCTTGTAAATCTCCCAACTCGCCCTCGGAGTTGGTACAATTGCGAAAGGCCAAATTTGTCTGCTTCTTCGATGATGATGGTGTTGCAATTGGGGATATCCAAACCTGACTCGATTATGGTCGTACAAATTAATAAATCGTACTTCCCTTCAATGAACTCGACCATGACTTCTTCGAGTTCACTCTCTCCCATCTGCCCATGCCCAACCGCTATCCGTAACTTGGGAAACAAACTTTGCAATCTGCGAGTAACAGAGTGAATCGTTTTTACCCGGTTATGAAGATAAAAGGCCTGCCCACCTCTTCTTAATTCCAGGGCGATCGCTTTTTTCAGAATATCATCCGACCCTTTAACGATTTCGGTCCTTATAGGTCTGCGGTTGGTTGGGGCAGTCTCTATGGTACTAAAAGAACGAACGCCAACCATTGCAAAATAGAGAGTACGGGGAATTGGTGTTGCACTTAGGGTTAGTACATCAACATTGGCCTTCAGTTTCTTCAACTGTTCCTTGTGTTCAACTCCAAACCTTTGTTCCTCGTCCACAATCAATAATCCCAGATCCCGAAATTCGAGGTCGGCAGAAAACATACGGTGTGTGCCGATGACCATGTCTAAGGAACCAAGTTTTAAGGAATCGATAATTTTTCGTTGCTGTGCGGAGGTGCGAAAGCGTGACAACATTTCTATGGTTACAGGAAAATCACTCATTCTGGACATGAATGTCTGCAGGTGTTGTTGACAGAGGATGGTAGTAGGGGCAAGTAGTGCGACTTGCTTACCGTCCATCATGCCTTTAAACGCTGCCCTCATCGCGATTTCTGTTTTGCCATAACCAACATCACCACAAACCAGACGGTCCATCGGCTTTTCCGACTCCATATCTTCCTTTACTTCAGCAATGGAACGAAGTTGGTCTGGTGTTTCGGTGTAAGGAAATGAATCTTCAAATTCCTTTTGCCATTGGTCGTCAGGCGAAAAGGCATACCCTTTATCTGAGTCACGGGCAGCCTGCAAGCGAAGGAGATCTGCAGCCAGGTCAATAGCTGCAAGCTCTGCCGCTTCCTTTGTTTTTGCCCAAGCTCTGCCGCCAAGCTTGGCGAGCTTCGGCTTTGCTTTTCTTAACCCAACATAACGGGAGAGGAGGTGGGATTCCTGTAAAGGAACATGAAGAAGTATTCCATCTGCAAACTCAACGGTGATGGCCTCTTCAGACTTCCCATCCTGTTCAATTTTCCCCATTGAGGAAAAGCGGCAAATACCGTGCTGGAGATGTACTAAAAGGTCGCCGTCAACCAAATCTGTAAAGTCCAATGCTTGATCGACTTCTTTTCTTTGTACTTGGGCTTTTCTAGATCTTATCGGTCGACGACTTCTTTCCCTTCCTAGAATTTCCCTGGATGTAGCCAGCAATAATCCGCTTTGACCATCTTCCAAAAAGGTCGAAAGCATCTCATTATTCTCTCTTTTTTCATAGAGGAAACCATCATGCAATGCCACGGAGAAGAAAGAAACCTGCATTCGTTCAAGTCCATGATCTGCTAAAATACTTAGTATGCGTTTCTTTTCGGTTTCTACACCAACGGCAATGACCAACTTGTAGCCCTTGGTTGAATATTTTTCTAACCGCTCTAGAATTGCTTTGGTTTGTTTTTTATCTCCTGCACCCAACGAAATATTAAGGGAATTATGATTGAATTGGTCTAATTCCTTAAGTAAGGGAGACAATTTGAGCAAAAGATTGTTTGAGCGATTGAAAATTCCCGAACCTACATTAATTTCGCTGGTAGATAAAAAGAAGTCATTTAAATCCTCCCCCCTGCTCCAAGCATCTGAAAAGTTAGCTTTTTTTAATGCCTTATTTTCTGACTGATGAAAAGCATAAGGGCTCAACCTTAACAGGTTTTCAGGTTCTTCAAAAAACCACAGCACAGAACGAGGGAGGTACCTAAAGAACTCACCCTCTCGCTCTTTGGACTGTTCGTTTCCTATCGAAGAAATTCTAACTTCAGTTAAACGACCTTCAGACCGTTGAGAAGTAGGATTAAACGAACGGATTTCCTCGACATGATCCCCAAAAAAATCAATTCGTACAGGAAAGTTGGCATTTACTGGGTATATATCAACAAGCCCCCCCCTGATCGCAAATTGACCAGGCTCTTCGCAAACGACTTCGCAGCAGTAATCAAACTGATTAGCAATATCTTCGCAAAACTTGTCAAATGACAAGTCTGAGTCAGGTCGAACTACGATTTCGGACTTTTGAGCGTCCTCAATTATCGGGCAGGGGCCAAGCAAGGCATCAAAGGTTGTGGCTACGATAACTCTGGAGTCATTTTCTTTTAGCTCATCAATCCTTCTTAGTGCAGAAAGCAGGGATAATCGTTCACAGGTCCGGTCAAATGAGTCGGGGTGATCGGGGTTGGGAGTCTTGTCAAAGCAATGAAAATCAATTTTCTCATTGGGGTGAATTGCTTCAGATAAGGCCGCGATATCTTCACACTTTGTCTCAGCTTCACTTAAAGTTTCTCCGATAATTACCGCAACCACCTGGCCATATCTCTCCCAAATATCAGTCAGTAGAAAGGTCGAACCTTGGCTTGGACAATTAGGAATAAACAGCGATGCTGTTGAGCTTGGGAGCTCGATTCTTTTCACTTCTTTGTTTGTTGCAGTAGAAGTAACGCTGACTGGGCGGCCACTTCCTCTGCTTTTTTCTTACTATTTCCCTTACCTGTGGAAATTTTTTCAGAAGCAACCAAAACCTCGACCTCAAACTGTTTTCGGTGATCTGGTCCATATTGCTTAATCATTCGGTAAGATATTGGCGGGTTATCCGGTAATGATTGAAGGAACTCCTGTAGTTGTCCCTTTGGATTGAAACCCATGCTTTTATTCTCGATCGTTTTACAAAAAGTTTCTTCCCACTGAAGGACAATATGTTCAACAGATTGATAGTCACTATCTAGGTAGATGGCTCCGATTAATGCTTCAAATGCATCCTCTAAAACAGATGGCCGAAAATTACCGGAGCTAATTTTTTCAGATTTCCCAACCATCAAATATTGGTACAATGAAATATGTTTACCGAGTTCCGCTAAATGTTTGCCATGAGCAAGCAGAGACTTTTTTCGACTTAAGTCTCCCTCAGTTACATCCGGGTACTTCAGAAATAACCACTTCGCAATAATACAACCCAATATCGAATCCCCAAGGAATTCTAATCTCTGATTATGCCTCTCGTTAGAAATCCGGTGATCAAGAGAAGGGTGGGTGAGAGCTTCCCTGAGTAGGGCTTTATTTTTAAATTCATAGCCAATCCTCCCTTCTAAACCATTGGGTGTTGGAGCGTCTTTAGTTCCACCCTTACCAATCAAGTTTTTTTTAAAAATAGCGAAGAAACTCATTAGCTTTTATTATTGGATAAGAATCTTTCGGCAAACTCCCGAGCAAATGCACGGTAAGCCAAACTACCGGATGAGTCGGGGGCATACTCAAAGACTGTCTGTCCAAAACTTGGTGCCTCACTCAAACGGGCATTTCGTGGTATGGCCGTACGGAAGGCTTTTTCGGCATAATAACGATTCACCTCTTGCCAGACTTCATAAGATAGGCGAGTGCGAGAATCATACATGGTCATCACAATACCTCCAAGATCAAGACTCGGATTAACCTCAGCTTGCTTTAGTTTTTCGACTACACCAGTAATTTGCCCTAACCCTTCCATGGCCAAGTATTCTGACTGTAGTGTAACGATCAGGAAGTCCGCAGCACAAAGTGCGTTCATTGAAAGCAATCCAAGGGTAGGGGGGCAGTCGATTAAAATAACCTGCAACCCGTAGTTCTCCTTTAATGAAAGTAAAGAAGATCTGAGCTTAATTAAATATTCACTTTGGCTACTAAGTTCTAATTCAGCAGCAGCAAGATCCAACTCAGATGGTATGACCCAAAGGTTCTTTCGGCGACTTGAAATTACACGGTCTGCTAGGTTTGTGCCATTCAGTAAAGGTTCGTAAATCCCAAAACCAGACTTCTTCTCCAATCCAAGACAACTTGTAGCATTTGCCTGTGGGTCCATATCTACGATAAGCGTAGGTACACCCATGAGTGCAAGTGCGTGACCTAAACTTACGGTTGTGGTGGTTTTTCCAACACCTCCCTTTTGGTTCGCTATGGCAAATGTTACTGCAGGCATAATCTGTGGTAAAACAAGTGAGTTAAGGCAATAGTGGCAAACTTTTTCAAGGCCCAAATGAAACCTTACCACCCTCCTTCTTTAAATATAAACCACTCGTAAAAACTGGTGGTTGGTTAGCTGGATTAAACTGATTAACCTCTTCCAGTAAGTGCCACTCAACTGAATGCAAGCCTGCACGAAATGCAAGTGGGCTTGCCCCGCCAAGCCTAGGGTTAATTTCAATCAGGTGTAGTCCGCCATTGGAATCAACAAGTACTTGAGCTAAACAGTGCCCGCGTGCACCACCCTGATGCTCAAACACTTTTCTTAGCTTGGCCTCCCAAGCTGAGTTTCTAAAAACAGTAGAATGGTGAGATTCTCCGTTAACCACCTTATCCCTCCATCGAAGTAATACACCGTGACACTGATTAGCATGACTTACCCATGTCTCAGCAGAAAACTCTTTGCCCGAAATAAAGGGTTGAAAAATTGGATCGATCAAGTCTTTAGAAATCTTTACTGCTCTTTCGGCACTCAGGTTTAGGCCAATTTTTTGAGACGCTGAACCTTTTCGTTCCTTAACAACCCAGTTATTAGCCATTGAGGATTTTATTTTATTGAAGGTCGGTATAGTGGGAATTGCTGAGTCCTTCCATTTTTGAAAGAAATCTATTTTATCCTCACATGATTTTATGAAACTTTCCCCTGAAACCCATGGAGTAACCCCAATATTTGTAAGCAGATTCCTTCTTGTTGCCCAGAAATTAAGCTCTCCGTCACGAGTGGGTAAAACATGGGTAATTTCATTTTCGATACAGAACTGAACAAGATCCTTGTCTAACAATTTATCTAGCCTCGGCATAGTTATGAAGTGCTCTACCTGAGTGGCACCTGGGCAGTCTGGGTTACAATCTGCGCCTATGACAACTGAATCAGGATTGTGAGATTTAACATCACGGGCAACCTCTTCAAAAAGTGCCGTTTTACCAGATAGGGAAGAAAAAAGAACTCGACTTGCACGCACCTTATTCTAATCGAGTTTTTTGAAGTTCAAGTATTCTGACCGCAAGCAAGATGAGACTACAGCATCAGTCCAAACTCCATTAATTTTAGTTTGTTGTCGTAAAATGCCTTCACGTGTAAACCCGGCCGACTCAATGGCCTCCACATGATACTCTCGGTGAGCGTAAGCTTCGCAGGTTAATTTATTAAGCATCAAAGTCTCGAAAGCTACCTTTTTTATTAGTTGAAAAAAAGTAAAAAGCTCATCGGTATATTTTGCATGGTTGGAAGTTCGTGAAGTTTCCAGCAAGAAGGAGACTTCACCTTGTAAATTATGCCAGTCAATATGAACGATTCCTCCGTATCCAATTAAATAACCCTCTAATAAAAAACGAACCAAGATTTTTTCCGGCTGTCTCTTAGGGAAGTCCTGCCGGATCAATTCATCAAAGTAAGCAGACTGCTCTCCCTGGGTTAAGGGGTTGCCCTGCCTGAGTGTCGAAAGCTGCTCATTCCTCCATGTTCTTATCTCTTCTGAATCAGACTTCAGGACTGATTCTATAAGGTAATCTCCTCGACGAAAAGAATCCGGACCAATAGCACGATAAAACGGGCGATCCGGATTCATGAATTTAGGCAGAAATGTTCAAGCGAATCGAGTACATGATCTTGGTCTTTTTCGCTCAAGTTAGGAAACATAGGTATACTCAAGCATGATTGGTAAAACTTTTCAGCTCCTGGCAGTCGGACTTCTCCATACATATTTTCGTAATAAGGGTGGCGATAAAGAGGCACATAATGAACTTGGGTCATAATTCCTTCACTTTTGAGAAACTTGTGAGCTTTATCACGCATGGTCGGTTCTTTAAATCGAATGATGTAAAGGTGCCAAGCATGCCCCTCCTCTAAAGGGGGAGCCATCAATGATTCATTAAAAGGATATTCTCTTAGGGCCCTTTGGTACTTATCGGCAATTTTCCTCCGCAACTTTAATTGATCTGGTAACCTCTGAAGCTGCGAACGACCCAATGCTGACTGAATATCGGTCAGTCGATAGTTCCAACCAAGATTATTTTGCTGATAGAACCAAGGCGTTTCATGGCTATCATCGTTTGGTCTTTCGATACCGTGTGACCTGAGCTGCCGAGCAATCGTAGCAAGCTTTTGATTATTGGTAAGGACGACACCGCCTTCTCCACAGCAAATGTGCTTAACCGGATGAAAGCTAACACAAGCTGCCTCAGTATGAATGCAGGAACAACTCCTCTCTGGAGGTGTCCCGAAACTTGAAAACGCCCCGGGTGAATGGGATGCATCCTCGATTGTTTTGAAACCGATCGAGTCAGCTAGTTTTTTAACAGAGTTCAATGGGGCAACAGAACCGGCAAATGAAACTGGTGCAATTACCCCCGGACAAGGTGCATCCACCCGCGGCAATTCCGCCAAAATGGCTTCCAAGGATTCCAGGCAGATTAGTCCGGTCTGTGGATTAATATCACAGAAACGAACTTCAGCTCCAAGGTATCGAAATGCATTAGCAGTAGCGGAAAAAGTAATAGCAGGCACAATGCCAATAGACTGTGAATCAACACCAAGGGCTGCATACGAGAGATGCAGGGCTGCTGTACCACTAGAACAAGCCACCGCATGATCAACTGAGAATTCAGTCTTTAATGCATCCTCAAATAAATCAACCTCTGGACCTTGAGTGATAAGGTCTGATTTTAACACACGGGTGACCTCCGCAATATCACGGTCTGTTAGATCTTGCTTAGAATAAGGGATCATAGAACTAAATAATCTATCAAACCTTAGTCCCGCTACCTTGACAATCCAATCTTACTATACTGATCTGCCTTGCTCCCATTGATAAGATTTAACTAGGTTAGGTTATGGATATTGTAGGTTCTGTAATCGCCCGAGCAGGTAGCAAGAGGTTACCTTTTAAAAATTTACTTCCTTACAAAGGCACCCCTCTGGTAAGGCACGCCCTCATAAAACTAATAGATTCAACACTTTTCAGTAAGGTTGTTTTATCAACAGATTGCGAACTTATTGCCCGGACCTGTATGGATTTAACTGATATAGAAATTCTTAAAAGACCCGATTCCTTGGCCACGGACGAGACCGCTTCTATACCTGTATTTCAACACATCTCGAAAAAATTTCCCAGCGATATACACCTCAACTATAATTGCAATTTCCCTGAGTGCCCAATTGATGTATTTCGTGAGGCGATTTCTTTGGCCACTATTAAAGGAGAGGCATTATCAAGTCCATATGCAGTTTGGTCTCAATCAAGGGAGTGCCTCGAGAATTACGGAGATCCTTTTAATATAACTGCTGATGTCTTTGAAGTGCCAGGCCTTTACCCTGTAGATATACATAGTCAATCCGACCTTTTACAAGCGCATCGTGACCATCAAATTGACTTGCCGTGGTAATTTTTAGCAAAATCGGCTAAAGCCATTGAAAATACATCCGATCATTTAAACTGTGAAAGATATCGTTCTAAAATTCCGTACTAACATCATCTTCAGCATATTATGTCTTTGTGGGTTGTGTTTGCCTGCCATCCAATCCTTGGCTTTTTTAAAGTCATTGCCAGAAGATCAGCCTATTAGGAGTGGGTACCTATCATTCCAGTCTCCGCCCAAACTGCTTTATCATGAAATCACTCCAACCGCTGACCGCAGAAAGCTTCTCTATTTAGCCGAAAAAAACCTTTTGCCTACCGAAATCAAACCGGTTGCAGTATCTCCAAATGATGAGGCATTCCCCTTAGTTAACTACAATGAAGACAGTAATAACTCTATTCCCGTATACAACATTCCATTGAAAAAGGAAGAGACTTTGCAGATTCCCAGTGAGGATGCCCTCCCGCCAGTCGACCCTTTCTTACCTGTCGATTCTGCAGGCCCGAGCCTAAACAACACCGATGAGTTAATCCAAATACTTGAGTCCAATTCGAAGTCTCCTTCTCGCAGTATAAATTCGCGAGTAGAATTCGTACCACCCTACACCATTGACGGGGGGAATATGATTATGGAATCAAAATCAAAGTATGAAAGGAGGGTGAGGAATTGAAGCCAGTAAAACTTATTCTAATAAGCTCGTTTTTTTTCCTGCAACTAATTTTTGCCCAAGATGCGGAGTTAAAGTCTATCGAGGAGGTTATTAGTGGTATCGATTCACTACTTGAAGAAATTGACAACTCCTCGAACTCCGAAAGTCAGGCGACTGATATAAAAAACGATGCCTTACAAAAAGACTCTCTTGATAATTCAAGATCCTACAGGCTAGAAAATGAATTATTGCCAAAAGAACTACGCAACCCGATAAACGAAATTCCAGTTGAAGCAGTGGGCGAGCCCTCCTTTTTGCAACCAAGTCCAGATTTAATTACTCCCACCTCGATTCGAAATTCACCCCAACCTGCAACTCTTCCTCGAAATGTTGATTATTCCAAGCTTAGTTTGGACGATTTGCTCAGGGAGGTTGATATGTTACGCAAGCCTGCTTTATCATCTGGCGGAACTAGGGTTGAATCCCTCCCGAGTGTACCTAAAATTCAAGCCCCGGAGGAGTCCCCTAAACTGCTCCTGCCGACTAAAGATTATGCACAGGGTACTCCGACTGATTTCCAACCTGTAATCATTCCATCATCTACTCAAACTGAACCAGAGGGTGAATCAGAGATTTTTGTGGAGGACTACATTGTTCTGGGTGAGGAAATCGACCAGGAGATGAAGGAGAAAATCCGAGAAGCTATCATGTCAACGCGCATGGCATCAGGTGGGACAGGTAACCCTTTTGTTACCCGTACAGTCTATAAAGCCACATCTTATTGCAATCGTGTACTCGGTAGATTGAACGGTCCAAATTATAAGCGTTACCGTCGGGATATCTTACTTGCGATGATCAATATGCACGAAAAGAACCAGGCATGGGTAGATGCAGCTAAGTCTTACGAAAGGTTCCTCGAGGAATTTGCTTCTGATGACGACTATCCTTTTCAGCAACACGAAGATGCTCCCGGCATCCCAGATCTTCATGCACAAGTAGGTAGTGTTGAGGATTTCATTCAAGGACTTAAGCGGGGAGCTCCCACGATTCCCGAAACGCACATACGCGCCGGGAAAATCTATCGGGAACTTGGTGCTGATCGCATGGCATTGAATAAATTTTATGACGCCATCAATGCGACCCTAACCTTACCTTACAATGTAGCATTTACTGATGCAGAGAAGCGCAAAGGCAAATCTTTCGAGCAGAGAAAAGATGCAGAATCCAATCAGGCAATGTTTGAAATTGCTGAAACTTTTCTTGCCTCCGAAGATTATGATAATGCTATAAAGTTTTACGACCGGCTGAATAGGCTTGAGCAGCTTAATGAGTCTGACCGTTCTGTTGTCGCCTACAAAAGGGGCTTGGCACATTTTCGAAGGGCAACAGACACACTACGCAAAGAAGATCGTGAAAAGAGGTTGAACCCTGACAGTGATAGATTGAGTAACCAAAGTTACGAAAAAACTCCTCGGGCTGATTTCGCAAGAGTGAAAGAAATTCTCAGAGGCTACGGGACCTTGTACCCGACCAGTCCGTATGTTCCAGAAACTCACTATCTACTTGCCCTTGCTTTTGAGCAACTTAATCAAAGCGAGGAGTCGATTGGGCAGCTTCTCTCATTATTAAAAGAAGCAACTTTTAACCCTCGGGCGATAATGGCTGAAGAAGATGTGAAAAACTTAAGAGATCGTGATCTTAACCGTATAAGTAAAATGAAAACAATTTGGAATTTCTGGAAAAAGAAAACCGGAAATTACTTGGCTAACAAATTTTTTGAAACCGGTGAGTTTTTCAATGCATATCGAATATATTCTGCCTTACTGCCAGTTGATGAAACCCCGACATGGCGAGTTCCACTGCTGTACCAAGTTGCTCTATGCGAAGAAAAGCTAGGTAATTTTGTCCAAGCCACAGAAACCTACATATCAATTGAGGACTTATTCGATAATAACGAGGGTGCCAGAACTGAACTTGCACAGAGTAAGTATTTAAAGTTTGTTTATGGAATGTCGAAATGGAGAAGAGAGCAACTCGAGGATACTCGTGAAATCAGGCAGGCGGTTAATCGTTACGGCATTTACTCACCCCCGCCCGGCGAAGCCAATATTGATAACTCATTCTAATAACCGTAGCATTTCGTGGAACCCACACAAATTTTAAAAGACCACCTCTCCCTTTGTAATGAAGTACACACTTTATTACTCGAGGAAAATACTTGGTTAAAAGTTCAAAAAAAAATTCCGGAAATGCCTTTTCTTGAAAAGAAAAAGGTAATTGTACAAAAGCTTGAATCCTCCTTGGTGAATTTAAAGAAATTAAAACCTGAATTCTTTTCCCCTTTTGATAACTCCAAAAAACTAGTTGGAGAATCGCACGCCAAACTTCTGCAAATATTTTACCTCGACCGAGAAAACGAGGAACATATGGTTAAACTCAATCAACCATTAGACCGCCAATCTTTTAATCGTTTCTCAGTTGGGCCTGATGAAATTGACCAGATCCACCACCGCGCTTAAAACAAATTATTATTTATCTCTTCCTGGTAAATCACCAAAGGCACGAAATAAAACAGCATCCTTGGGTGGCTTTATTTTATTAGGAAGGTAGTTTTTTTCATACCTGAGAATTACTCCACGTCCTTTCACGACCTTTGAGTAAGGACATGGACTCCCATCGGGGTACCAACCCTGAGCATCCACCAAACGTCCAGCTTTGAAAAATGCTTCTAATTTGATCTTCCCTGTATCGTACCAAAGTAGATAATCGCCATCTAGCTTGTTTTTTAAATAATTCTTCTGGGAGGTAATGATTGATTGTTCATTCCATTCCATAAACTCTCCATTTTTCTGATTTTCTACATACTCTCCCTGAAAACGACGGGTGCCGTTATCATCCCATAAATAAGTGAAACCATTTTTTTTGCCGTCCACAAAAGAGCAAAGCATACGAGGTTCATTCGTTTCATCAAACTGGGCATACCACCCGGTAAAGACCTCCTTCACTCCTTCTTTATGTAACCTTCCACCACTTAGCCTAAATTCATCAAATGGCATAGTCTTATTAGACATGGGGAACCATTTACCACGATAAGCTTCAAGAAACATAGACTGCAAAAGTTGAGCCTCAATATTGCGCGACCAAAGTACTTCCTTACTCTCGAGGAATGAAAAGCCTGTAAAAAAAAACCAAATAAAAATAAGAAAATCTTTTGGCATCACTCCAATCCTTTTGCCCTAGGGGCAGGCTTGGCAAGATAAATACAGACTGCTTAATTAACAAGAAATGGCGGAAGGAGAGGGATTCGAACCCCCGGAACCGTTTCCGGTTCAGCGGTTTTCAAGACCGCCGCATTCGACCACTCTGCCATCCTTCCAGTCAAATATGTAGACTATATTATAGATAAGTTATTTAGGTGACGATAGAAAAGAATCAGATTTGCAATAAACGATTAAAAGTTTAGCGAGTATTAAGAGCTACTTCTTTCGAAAATCTAACATGTATCGAGTTACCGCATCTAGGTTTACCGACGCATCAAATGTAAAGGTGATCAGTTTGGCATCGTCTTTACCTAAATTTAGGATCTGTTTAGTTCTCCCAATTTCCTGGCCTTTCACATTAAGAGCTTTTGCTAGTAATTCACCCTCAACTGATTGAGTGGTTATTAAATATACTTCGACCTTGGATTTATCCGCCTTTGAACTCGTCATACTCAAGCCCTTCTCAAGTACCGATGTGCCTAGCGTGACTGATTTTTCTTCCTCCATGCAAGAAGCCAGGAAAAAGAGGTAAGAAGTGAGGAAGGCTTTAAAAAGAAACATGGATGGGTGATTCATAATCGATGAGTTTGTAGTACGACCGAGAAAATTTCAACATCCGAGATGCCCACACATTAAACAATCAAAACAAAAGATGTTTTTCCCCAATTTTGACTATTTTCTGCTCCCCCTAAATGAAAACTTTTTACTTTCGCATGTTTTTTAAGAACCACATGAGAAAGTTCCCGCATATTACCCGTGCCTTTGCCATGAATGATTTCGGCCTCGCGAATGCCAGCTTGCTCGCAGCTCCATATAAATTCATCAATTAAAGCCTTAACCTCGTTGGGTTTAAAGTGGTGAAGGTCCAACGAGTTGCTTGGCGGAACCTCAAAAACCTCGTCATTCATTCCTGGAAACAGAAAAGTTAATGTCTTGATAAGATTCCTGCGGTTTGGCCAATACCCAAGGCCTACCTCCTAAATCTTGGTAGGTTTTATTAATGTCTTGTCGATTTGTCTTCATTTTAGGGATCTCTCTCTCCGTCATTATACTCAACTTTTCAGCTGGTTCATTTTTTTGCCCTGAGGGATTTGGGCCCACCTCGTTTTGACACCCAATCAGGGCAAATACTAAACCAAGGGTAAATAAGCAGGACATATTGTTACGGAGTTGTTAAAGTTTAACTTGAATAAGAAGGTAACCTCCATCAATCAAATCTACAGCATTTAAATCCAGACAAAACTCATGCCTTTACTACAAATCAATTTAACCACACCCAATGTGTCTCAAGATGTACTCGATCAGGTGCATGTTCAATCTGCTGATCTTCTTGCTGAGCAAATCGGAAAGTCTGTCGAATATGTCATGGTTCTTGTGCGTACCGGTGAATCAATAAGTTTTGCCAAGGACAATGATACTCCATGTGCATACATGGAGGTGAAAAATGTGGGTGAACTTTCTTCTGACTTAACCGAGCGACTTACCAGTAAACTCTCCAACTTGTTAAATGAAATACTGGGGGTGGCAGTCGATCGGATTTATGTAGAATACCAGGAATCAGCACGCCATCTTTGGGGGTGGAACGGAAAGACTTTTGCTTAAAGTATAATATTAAAAATAATAATCAGATCTTAATTCAGTGCATTAAGGAAATTATAATGTAACACCTGTTGCAAGGTGCGAAAAAACTAGATTCGAATTACAATGAATAACTGGTAATTCTTCTCTTCACAATACCACTAATTGGGAGAAAAAGGAAGGGTGCAGACTGTAGAACTCTTCTCTCTAATCCCGGGCAAAAATTAGCCTAACTAGTGCCTTCGATCTCAGCCTCTAAATAGGGCGAGGGAGTGTCTCCTAACTTCACCAACTTTTTTTCGACTGCATCCAAATTCCCCTTCATTACCTGTACTCGGTTGCACAAGCTTCCAATACGGTGATTAAGTGAACGATGCTGGGTCTCAATTGCCAAGTTAGACCGTGGTCCTCCTGCGGTTACTGCCTCCCGTTTTAATTCCACATTTGGCCAAAAGAAACCAAATAGGGTAAGGGCAAGTCCGCATGCTGCGTGGTACGCACCAATGCTATCAGATAGCAAGCTTG
>NZ_CAXLML010000026.1:0-12161 GCF_964187505.1 Candidatus Chordibacter forsetii | reverse complement strand
ATAGATCCTTCCGAAATTTTTGTGTCCGACGGGGCAAAGTCAGATTCTGCAAATATTCAGGGTATCTTTTCCCAGGACTGTGTGGTTGCGGTGCAGGACCCCGCCTATCCAGTCTATGTCGATAGCAACGTTATTTCCGGGCGTACTGGTTTGGCAGGTGAAGCCGGGTATGAAGGACTGGTTTACATGCCTTGTACCGAAGAGAATGGATTTTTCCCGGAACTTCCCGATCGCAAAGTCGACCTCATTTATATCTGCAGTCCCAATAACCCCACCGGAGCGGTGGCCACTAAGGAGCAGTTAAAATCTTTTGTGGACTACGCCAATGAGCATAAGGCAGTAATCTTCTTTGATTCCGCCTATGCCGCCTTTATTACCGATCCTTCTCTTCCCCGTTCCATTTATGAAATTGAAGGGGCGGAGAAATGCGCCATCGAGATGAACAGTTTTTCCAAAACCGCAGGGTTTACTGGGGTTCGTCTTGCTTGGACTATTGTTCCCAAAGCCCTACAAACTGAGGATTCGGAGCCTGGCAAAGCACATGCCCTGTGGACTCGTCGTCAAAACACTTTTTTTAACGGTGCTTCGAATGTGGTACAAGCAGGTGGCCTGGCCGCCTTATCGAAAGAGGGAAGGGAACAAACTGATGCACAGGTAGCATTTTACCTGGAAAATGCCCGCATCATTAACGAAGGGTTAAAATCTCTGGGCATTATCACTTATGGCGGAGGTAATGCTCCTTATGTCTGGTTAAAGACACCGGGTGGTCTTTCTTCCTGGGACTTTTTCGACAAACTTCTTGGCGAGTGCCATGTTGTGGGCACGCCAGGTTCAGGATTCGGGCCGGCAGGGGAGGGTTTCTTCCGTCTCAGTGCATTTGGACACCGCGAAAATGTTGAAAAAGCAGTCTCTTCGATTAAAGAAAGCTTACAAATTTAAAAAACTTACTCCCGACTTTTCTACTGCTAAAGGCAGAACAATCGGCAGAGTTTATTTGTTAAATTGTTTGGCTATTCGTAGATAGCGGTTGGATTCGTTGTCTCCTAAAAGTAAGGATTGGGAAAGCCATTCCTCTGCTTTGTTGTAATCTTGTTTGGTTCCTTGGCCGAGGAAGTGCATAATGCCAACATAACGTATTGCTTGCGGGTCTTTATCGAGGGAAGCCTTGAGGAAGTTCTCACGGGCTTTGTCAAATTCCTGTCTTTTGTAGTGGAGTAATCCTAATTCGCGAAGTGCATCCGCCCTTCCTTGACCGGCAATTTCTTTCAGCATCTTTTTGGCGACTTTTTCATTATTATGAATAGTCAGCATCTCAAGAGCCATTTGCACTGGATCGGAAGAAGGACCAGGATTTACTTTTCTGGGCATGGGAATTCGAGTACTACGATATTTTTTTGCTTTTTTATCCTTGTTTGGTGGCACGATCGATTCCTGAGCAAGATTGCTAACCGCTCTTTTTTCACCTGCAGGGATAGATGAACTCCGAGGGGGTATTTTTACCAAGAGGTTTTCAAAGCGTCTTAATTGCAACGCTGCTTCTGAGGAGCCTGCGTTTGCGGCTTGTCTCAGCCATTGAACTCCATGATCAAGGTTTCGTTCGATACCGTCGCCGAGTGAAAGCTTCATGCCCAAGGTAAGTTGTGCCATGACTAAACCTTGGTCAGCAGCTGCCCGGATCCAACGGTTGGCAAAATCATTATTTCTTGAAATTCCATCTCCCGTTGAATAAGCCATTCCCAAATAAAACATGCCAAGCGGCAATCTTTGACGAGAGGCCAATGAACACCAAGAAATTGCTTCTTTAGGGTCTCGAGATACCCCGATTCCAGTAAAATAGATCATTCCTAAGGTTGCCTGAGCGGTAGCCAATCCTTGGTCAGCTGCTCTTTCCAGGTTGCGCATTCCTTTTTCAATATTTCTCGGAGGGTTGTCGATTTCCATTAAACCTACGCAAAATAAAGCAATCGGATCTTTGGCTTTTGCTAAATCTCTTAGGTTAGAATGGAGGTAGGCTTCGTCATACAAAAATTGCCCACGTTCTACTTTGTTTCTTTCCAACTCGATGGATGCGAGTACAGCCATGGCAATTCCACCGTCCTGATTAGCAGCAAGTTTAGCCCATCGCTCAGATTCGCCTAAATCAACAGGTAGTCCTTTTTCTCCGTATTTATAATACAAGGCAAGCGTTCCTTGGTAATATTTATCACCTTCCAACGCTTTCGACTGTACAAAAGAAAGATCCTTATTAAGGACCGAGCCCGAAGAAAAACAGGCAAAAAAGATACCCCCCAAGATGAAAACAAATTGTAAATTTATGGGAAGAGAAAAAATATGGTCTGTATTTTGACCTTTAATGGGCATAAGAGTTTCTCCTTTTTTAAGATTATGAAGAATTGCGCAAGGTCAAATAACTTGATCTACTTTTGAGAGTGGTGAGTAAAGACTTTTTAAATTGTCGTATTTGTGATTTTGAATGGCACCGAAAGGACGGGGAACAGTGTCCTGTTTGCGCTACGAAGACAAACGAAGAGGAAGTGTCGGAATACCAAGCGGGGGGGCTTTTCGGTACTGGGGAAAAGGCTGGGCGAGTCTCTTTATACTACCAGGCAATTGGGCTACTTGCCCTCGTTTATTTCCTGTACTTTATCTTTGGAAATTAAAGCCTGGGCTAAGAAAAAAATCAGTTCGCTTAGTTATTCTCTGGCGGTGATTGTTTTTTAGACTTTGGGAGGAATGGATCAACGAAGGCTTGCTCGAAGTTATAACCACCTTCAAAATCTTCAAGGGAATCGTTCTCGGTACGTCCCAAAATACCGTGTTCTACAAGATTAAAAACGATTTCACCAAAATCTCGGCATTTCCGTACATTCCAATGATCCATCAAGGTCAAAGTCATTGGTCCAAACCGATCGAGAGCATACTCACGAATGCCTTCAAGTAGTTCATTTCCCGAAACATGACCGCCTTTGCCTTGGCTGTTTTTCTCCATGGACTTAAGTGTGTGATCAAGCGCTTCCCGGATAAAATAATAAGCCCCTTTTCCAAATCGGTTATCTTGGTCATGAATTTCTCGAATTACATCTGGAAAGTTTTTGTCGCTCATCTAATCGATATAAGTTAAATAATAAACCTTTCCATAAGCTTAAATCCACTTCCCAAGCAAACTCAATTTATGAAAATCTCTTACTCTGTGGCGAAAGACCGTGCCTCACCTCATTGCATTTCTTGGACTTATCGAAAGAAAAGACACCGTAAATATTTCCGTACCCGTATTGATGCGTTTAGCTTTAGGAATCAAAAAGAATTGGAACTCGGAGTAAAAGACCGAGAAGCTATAGAGAATGAAGTAATTTTTATGGTTCTATCGGAAATAAAAGACAAATTACTAGGATTAGATGAAAGAATTTCAAAGATGGAGGAGTCTCTTATCGACCAGCAGGAATCAATGCGGGAAATCCGTAAGCCGCCTGCACCCAAAATCCTTAAAATCACAGAGGCTGCTAAAGTTTTACGAATTTCCAGAAGAAAACTTTACTACCTACTCGATAAAAAAGTCTTCAAGAAATACAAACTTCCCCACACGCGGACGACTTTTATCAAATTGGACGAAGTGGAAAAGGCTCTGGGTTCTTCAAATATTGAAGATTTGCTGAATTGAGGATTTACTTTCCCCATTAGCTTAACAATTTTTCTTTGCTAGCAAGCTGAACTTGTGGCAAAAAACGAATACATTCTTTAACTACTATTTAATCTATGAGTAAAAAATTCCCAGGAGGAGTGGCAACTGGAGACGCTGTTCAAGCGATCTTTGATGATGCCAAAGAAAATGAATACGCCTTGCCCGCAGTCAATGTGGTCAACAGCCACACGGTAAATGCCGTTTTGGAAACTGCGGCCGCGGTAAATTCGCCGGTTATGGTTCAGTTCTCCAATGGTGGCGGGCAGTTCTTTGCCGGTAAAAGCCTCGACAATGAGGGACAAAAAGCAGCCGTCTTAGGTTCTGTCTCTGGTGCTATGCATGTACACGCTATGGCTGAAGCCTACGATGTGCCTGTCATTTTGCATACGGATCATGCGGCTAGAAAATTACTTCCATGGATTGATGGTTTGCTCGATGCCAGTGAAAGGTTTCATCAAAAAGAAGGAAAGTCCCTTTACAGTTCTCACATGCTCGATCTTTCAGAAGAACCGATTGATGATAACCTTGGAACCTGCAAGGAGTATTTCGAACGGATGAACCAAATGGATATGACCATTGAGATTGAACTCGGAGTAACCGGAGGAGAGGAGGATGGAGTGGATAACACAGAGATTGATAGTGCTCGTCTTTACACGCAGCCTGAAGAAGTTAACCAAGCCTATGAAATTCTTTCCGCAGTTAGTAGTCGTTTCACTGTGGCTGCCGCTTTTGGAAATGTGCACGGTGTTTACAAGCCAGGAAATGTTGAATTAACACCTGTTATCCTAAAAAACTCTCAAGAATTCGTGAAGGAAAAACACGGCTTGTCGGGTAAGCCGATCGACTTTGTTTTTCATGGTGGTTCCGGTTCTTCACGTGAACAAATTCGCGAAGCAATTGGTTATGGAGTCATAAAAATGAATTTGGATACAGATATGCAGTGGGCATTCTGGGATGGTGTTCATGGATACTACAATAAAAATAAGGATTACTTGCAGGCTCAATTGGGTAATCCCGAAGGAGATGAAAAGCCTAACAAGAAATTTTACGATCCGCGGGCTTGGTTGCGTGCCGGGGAGGTTACTTTTGTCGAACGCCTTAGGCGTTCTTTTGAAGACCTTAATTGTATTAACCGCAATTAATTGATCTTTGTTGTATTAAAAATGAAGCCCCTCCGTTGTTGAGGGGCTTTTTTGTTTATCGATGAAGTGTTTAATCAGTACAGATAAGCATTTTATGCTTTGCCATGACCCCATTTAACCATAAAAAAGGATTTATGAGCGACACTAATGAACCCAACCTTCCTAAGCGCGTGGTACGCACCATTACTTTAACCGAGGACGACCTCAACATGCTTGACGAGATCGAAAGAGTACTTTCCAAAACTGGGCAACGCGTGAAGACAGACTCGAAACTAATACGAGCGGCCATCAATGTGGCTTCTAGGGTACTACATGGTAAAACTTATGATGTGAATGAAATTGCAGAAAAAGTGGTTCGTGAGGATGGAAGGTCCCTCAGTAAATTAATTGCCAAGAAAAAGCCTTAGGTTCTTCTGGTTTTAGAGCCAAATCTTGTCAATTATAGCTTGGGCGGATGTAGCTGGAGTTTGGATCATATTTTGGTTATTTAATAATTTTACTTCCTCACTTTTTTTAAGAAAAATTAGTCGGTAGGGCTTTTTTTGCATCGATAAGGTAACTTCTTGGATAATCGATTCTGGTGCAGTAAATGTTAGTGTACCCACAGTAGCTTCAGTAATGGCACACAGAGCATGGCCAATGCCATCAGGTGTTTGTTGGGCAAGTTTGGGATAAGCACCTAATGCCTCGCTGTATTCTTGATTCCACTTTTTACGATTTTCCCCCAGTATCCCGAGAAGGTGAAAGCAACGCATGATAGATGAGTTGCCAGAGGGCGTGGCATGGTCATACCAAGGTTTTTTCGAAACCGGACCACTATCTTTCATCTGCGTTGCAGTAGTGTAAAATCCGGCCAAAGCTGGATCTTTAAATTTTTCGACCGCAAAACTTATTAAGGTTTCGGCTTTTTCAATCCAAATCTCGTTGCCACCCAGCCCGAATCCTTCACAAACAGAAGCAAAGTTCAAAACGGCTTCAGCCCAGAGGGTATAATCCTCTAAGCAGGCCCATGAACTTTTTTTGTTATTTGGATACAACAACGAAGAAACGGAACCGTCAGGTTGAGAAAAGGAATTTTCCATCCAATTGAGTAAATCTACCGCCTTTCTTATGCAAATTTGATCACCCAAAGCAACACCGGCATCCAAGTAGGCCCGGGCAAGCAGAGCATGCTGGAAGCAGGAACGTTTTTCATCACGTTTAGGACTGGTTAGCTTTTTCCGGTCCATGCGTAACTCGTTAAAAATCTCCTCTTGTCTTTCAAAAGATAACCGCTCTTTATCGACTAACCTGGGTAAGAATAGGGGGTCTGGAGATTTGGCGAATGTTCCCCATAACTCTTCAAGTTGTTTTCCTTGAGCCTTGCCCAAGGCTTCATAAAGTTCACTTTCAGTCCAAAGGTAGTGAGCTCCTTCCATTTCATTGGTTTCCGCAGAAAGAGAACTAGCGTACCCTTTATCTGGGGATCCCATTTCCCGCTCAATCCATTCCAGGGTTTTCAAAATTATTTTTTGATCTCTAGGGTTCTGAAATTTTCTTAATGAACGGGAATAGGTCGAAACAAGTAAAGCATTGTCCGATAACATTTTTTCAAAATGTGGTGATTTCCACTCCCGGTCCAAGCAGTAGCGAAAGAAACCTCCGTTTACATGATCAAATAAAGCTCCGTTAGCCATAGCTCCCAGAGTGTGCTTGATGCACGAATCTAGTTTCTTGGAAAATCCGGTATTCTGACGGACTGTCTGTGCCTCTCCCAAAGAAAAAAGAAAATCAACCTTCATGGGGGAAGGGAACTTTGGGGCGGGAGTAAATCCTCCCCATTCATCGTCATGGGATTGGCAGAGGCTTTCTCCTGCCTGAATCAGAATATCAGCTTTCCACTCCCGCGGGTCTGATAGAAATGAATTGTTGGTGTGGAGGAGATTTTCCAATGCGTTTTTTCCATTTTCCTCTAATTCATGACGACCTTTACGGAAATGTTCGGCAATTCGCATGAGCACCTGTGGCCAAGGGGCAATCCCCTGACCATTATCTTCCTTGGGGAAATAAGTTCCACACCAAAATGGAGCTCCGTCTGGCAGGCAAAATGCGTGCAGGGGCCAGCCTGCTGACTGATTGAACATCCGAGCAGCTTCCATATAAAAAAGATCCAAATCAGGTCGTTCTTCCCGATCAACTTTTATGCATACAAAATGTCGATTCATGATCGATGCAACATAGGAGTCTTCATAATTCTCCCGGGACATTTGACGGCACCAATGACAGGACGAATAACCGATGGAAACAATAACTGGTTTGTCGGTTTGTTTGGCCAGTTGAAAGGCAGTTTTTCCCCAGGGTTGCCAGTCTACGGGTTGTTCTGACAATTCCTGTAGGTAAGGGCTCGATTGATTGTTAAGTAAGTTGGGCATCAGAAAAAAATGGGACAATTTCTTATGACAAAGAAATCAAAGCTTCCCAAGCATCAATACTTGGAAGTTTTTTCCCATTGTCGATTGGGAGGTTCAAGCTTACGTAAGAAGGGTGCCTGAAATTCGTATTCTATCTGACCAAGTAGCCAACCAAATAGCGGCGGGTGAAGTTGTCGAGCGTCCGGTAGCTGTGCTCAAAGAACTGGTTGAAAATAGTTTGGATGCAGGTGCCCAAAAGATCGAGATCGAGTTTCGCAACGGTGGGAAGTCTTATTTGCGGGTCGAGGATGACGGTATGGGAATGAACCCCGATCAAGCACTTCTTGCCTTGGAACGGCATGCCACCAGTAAGATTCGAAAGGCGAGTGATTTGAACAAAGTGGGAACCTTTGGTTTTCGTGGTGAAGCCTTGCCATCAATTGCCAGTGTTAGTCGTTTTGTTATACGCACCCGTCCAGTCTCTTCTAATGAGGGCACGGAAATTTTTATCAACGGTGGAAAAATGATACATTGTAAGGATTGTGGAATGCCCCCTGGTACGCGGGTCGAAGTTTCTCACTTGTTTAACTCTGTTCCCGGTCGGAGAAAGTTTTTAAAAACCGAAGTTACAGAAGCAACGCACCTCATACATATGGCAAAGCTCTATGCTTTGGCTCATCCTTCTGTTACCTTTACCCTCATTGAAGGCGGGCGTACTGTTTTTCGTTCCCCTGCTTGCGATAGTCCTGCCGATCGTGTTCGCGAAATTTTTGGTCGTGGATTGGCGGAGTCCTTAACTCCGATGGATGCTCAAGAGAATGATCTACGGTTGTCCGGCCTTTTGGGTAAACCTGGACAAAGCCGTTCCACCCGCAAGGAAATGATATTTTTCGTAAATCGAAGGCCTGTGGATAGTCGAACTATATCCTATGCGGTGATTGAAGCTTTTCATACTTTTGTACCCAAGGGCAGGTTTCCTCCAGCCATCCTTTTTTTGGAGATTGATCCAGCAGTTGTCGATGTAAATGTCCATCCCTCCAAGCGAGAAATCCGTTTTCGAGACGATCCCAAAGTGAGATCCTTTATTCTTAACAGTGTACTGGCTCACAACCGAGCCATGGCATCTCCGTCCTCAGAATTTAAACCCGCATTGCCTGTTGTTGAATACGAGGAAGAAAACGGCCGGCAAGTCCCTAAGATCGACTCCCAGGCCTTAGCGCTATTTGGTCAGAGCAAAATAATCGAGGAAAGCCAGCCAAAATCTAACAGCTTACAGGAAACTCCATGTCCTAAAGAAGAAACGATAAAAGATGATCAGCCTGATTTAAGTGATGGGGACAATAAGAAAATTCTTCCATCACCTTCGTCTGCTGAAATTATTCCCCGAACCATGGTGGGTAATCGAAGAGATCCTGGTGCAGAATGGAGGTTTTTGGATTGTCCGCATGGAGACTTAGCTGTGTTTTCCACTCTTCAGGGAGTGGTTGCTCTTCACGTACGAGCGGCCTATGAGCGTGTACGTTTCGAACAATTGGAGGACAGTCTTCGTGATCATTCAAGTGTGGCATCGCAATCTCTTTTGCTACCTGAACCCCTTGAGTTTGATGGAATTGACCGTGCCAGCTTAGAAGTTAGTCTAGTTAAGTTGCGTGAGTTAGGATTTGTGCTCGAGGAGTTTGGCCGTAATTTCTATCGACTCGAAGGTTGCCCGCATTGGATCGATCCGGAATATGCGGTTCGTTACCTCCATGACTTTCTTGAAATTGCTCGAGAAAACGGGGGTGCTATTCAAGTCGAATCATTTGTTCGGCAAGCCCTTGAGCGTCAGGTTAATTATAGAGACGAAACAAAGGATGATTTTTCGGACGATGAAATAATGGATTTGGCGAACCGTCTTTTGAGTTGTAGAAACCCGTATGTATGTCCACAGGGACGACCGATTTACTTTGAAATTCCTACCCGGGATTTTGAGAATCGTTTTAAGCGAAAACTTTAAATCTTATCCATTCATTCATCAAACCATGTGCAAATCATATGAAAATAAAATCCATCCTTCATTCTTCTCTTTTCCTTCTCTTTCTTTTTTCGAGTTTTTCTTGTTCGCAGAGCGAAATTGGTCGGAATGCATCCGAGAAATTAAAAAGTGGTACCAATTATATTTCGGAGAAAAGCAGGCAAGCTTATCAATCGAGCAAGCAAGCCCTTGGTCTTAAGGAAATAGAACCACCCAAATCCTCCAAGCCCATGACAGTATCCAAAAGAGTATTTGGAATATTGCCCGATGGTACCAAGGTCCATGAATTTCGCATGATAAACGAGAATGGGATGGAAGTGAGTGTTCTTGAATATGGAGCTGCCATTCGCGATCTTATTGTAAAGGACAGGGGCGGAAAAAAAGCGAATGTTTCCCTGGGTTTTCCAAACCTTGAGGTTTACCTTGAGAAAAGCCCATATTTCGGATGTATCGCTGGTCGCTATGCTAATCGAATCGCTGGGGGGAAATTCACTTTGGATGGTGAAGTTTACCAGTTAGCCACCAATAATGGGCCTAACCATCTTCACGGGGGAGATAAGGGTTTTGATAAACGTGTATGGGTGGGCAAGCCTCTTGAGAGTGGTCTTGGTGTAAGCCTTTCTTATCGCAGTCCAGATGGAGAAGAGGGATACCCGGGATCACTTGCCACTACTGTGATTTATTCTTTATCAGAGGATGATAAATTAAGTGTAGAGATCGAGGCGGTTACTGATAAAGCCACCGTGATAAACCTGACCAATCATACATACTTCAACCTTGCGGGGGAGGGCGACCCAACCATTCTGGATCACCTTTTGACCTTGCCGGGTAGTTCCATTGTAGCCACGGATTCCACGAATATCCCCACTTCTTTTCAACATGTTGGTGGCACCCCTTTTGATTTTAGGTATCCCACACTGATCGGCACACGAATCGAGGGAGACCATACACAACTAATTGTTGGAAAAGGATACGACCACACTTGGGTGGTTCCTCCAACCGAGGAGAGCTTGGCTCATGCGGCAACTCTGAAAGATCCCTCAAGCGGGAGAGTGCTCAAATTGTATACCGATCAACCTGGAGTCCAGTTTTACAGCGGTAACTACCTGGACGGAACTTTGACTGGTTCTGGGGGGCAGCCTTATCCCTTGCGCTCGGGGTTATGCCTTGAACCCCAGTTTTATCCAGATAGCCCGAATCATCAGGGTGAATCGGGTTGGCAATCCTGTGTGCTTCGTCCAGGCGAAACTTACCGTCATCTATCCGTTTACGAATTCTCGACCGAATAAAGCTAGTTTTTCCCGATTACAGGGAAAAAGAATCGTATTTTTATTTGAAAAAGATTACTTTGGCACACTTCGTGCCAATCTCTTTATGTCCCTTTTTTATTCATGACTAAATTAAAAGAAGCTTCTTCCGAATCGACCTCCTCAAACTCTGAGCACTCATTGGTTGAGGAATTAAAAGATTCCATTCTTCAACAACTCAAACTCAACCTTGCCCGCAGCAAGGATGCAGCATCTTCTCAGGAAGTATGGGCAGCAGTGTGCCTTGCAGTCAGGGAGAGGATAATGGAACAATATATTCAGACCCAAAAAGCTCACTTGGATGCAGATTCCCGGCGTATTCACTACCTGAGTTTGGAATACTTGATGGGACGTTTGTTAAATGCGAATCTTTGCAATTTAGGCATTAGGGAATCCCTCGATCAGGCTTTAAACGAATTGGGCTTTGAATTGCCTGAACTTTGTGAGGAGGAACATGATATGGGGTTGGGGAATGGAGGCTTGGGTCGTTTAGCCGCTTGTTTTCTTGATTCCATGGCAACGATGGACCTTCCTGCCATCGGATACGGTATTCATTACCAGTATGGATTGTTTAAACAAGAGTTTGAAGACGGGCGGCAAATAGAAAAACCGGATGATTGGCGTCGTTTTGGAAACCCCTGGGAAATTGCCCGTCCCCAATTTATTCAAAAAGTAAAGCTCTACGGCCATGTGGAGCACGACTATGATGACCGTGGGAATTATCGACCCCGGTGGGTTGGTGCACGCGTAGTGGACGGCTTGCCATTTGATGTTGCCATCGTCGGATACGGGGCAAAAACAGTAAATTTTTTAAGGCTTTGGGAATCTAAGGCATCTGAAGAATTTGACTTGGATATCTTTAATCAGGGTGGATATGTAGAGGCTGTTCGTGAAAAAGCAACGGTCGAAACGATATCCAAAGTCCTCTACCCGAATGACGAAACCGAGAGTGGCAAAGAGCTTCGCTTGGTTCAGCAATATTTTTTCGTTTCCTGCTCATTGCGGGATATGATTGCAAGGTATCAAAGGAGTCATAAGGGCTGGGAGTCATTTACTGAAAAGGTGGTTGTACAACTTAACGACACCCATCCCGCGGTTGCTATTCTTGAACTTCTTAGGATTTTAGTGGACGAGGAAGAAATGCAATGGGAGCAGGCTTGGGATATCGTCCGGCGAACTTTTGCTTACACCAATCATACCTTACTCCCAGAGGCTTTGGAAACTTGGAGTGAGGGCTTGTTTGCCAAAGTTTTGCCAAGGCATTACGATTTGGTTTTGGAGGTAAATCGACGCTTTCTGGATCAGGAAATTGAAAAAATTGCACCGGGAGACGCTGGTCGAAAGCACCGTATGGCCATCGTTGCCGACGGACAGATCCGTATGGCTCATTTATCAGTAGTGGGCAGCCATTCAGTCAATGGAGTTGCTGCCTTGCATACTAAATTATTAAAGGAGAGATTGCTTCGCGAATTTGCCGAGTTGTATCCCGATCGTTTCAATAACAAGACGAACGGAATTACTCCCCGGCGCTGGTTGATCGGGTGCAATCCAGAACTTGCTGATCTTGTCAACTCTACCATTGGTTCGGAATGGATAACTGATGCCTCTTTACTTCGAGGCTTAGAGAAA
>NZ_CAXLML010000025.1:0-6598 GCF_964187505.1 Candidatus Chordibacter forsetii | reverse complement strand
TTATGTTACTCTGCCCATGAGCCAGGATCATAAAAAGGTGGGCGAAGGAGATACGGGTCCTAACACCGGGGGAATGGGAGCTTATGCACCCACATCATTAGTGAGTCCATCCATGCTTGCCGAATATGAGGAGAGCATCGTTCGACCAACTTTGGCTGGATTAAAGTCGGAAGGCATGGAATTTCGGGGAACCCTCTATATTGGATTAATGCTTACGAAATCAGGTCCAAAAGTGTTGGAATTTAATGTTCGCTTCGGTGATCCCGAAACCCAAGTTATTTTACCGTTGGTCGATCAAGACCTAGTTCCCGTACTTATTTCCTCGGCCAAAGGGGAACCCTTGCCTGACCAACTTAAGATAAAACAGGAGTTTGCCTTGGTAGTCGTGCTCGCAAGCGAAGGATACCCTGGTAACTATCCAAAGGGGGATACGATTACCCCGCCCTCTCCGCTTCCCCCATGCACTCTGCTTATTCATGCTGGCACAGCCTCTAGACCAGATGGAAGTGTGGTTAGTTCTGGCGGTCGTGTACTGGGTGCGGTAGGTACAGGAAAAAGCCTGCAGGATGCGAGGAACTCGGCTTATGAATTGTGCAAATCTGTAGCGTTCTCCTCAAAGTATTACCGCAAAGATATTGGGCACCGTGAATTTTCAAGAACTTAAAGAGGTTCACCCTTGCCATCAGATCGATTGCAGATGAAGATTAAACACGCGTATGGGCAAAAAGAGTCGAGCGAAAAAAGAGAGAAAAGAACTTAAAAAAGTTCTTTTTATCTGTACGGCAAACGTGTGCCGCAGTCCAATGGCCGAGCGTTTATTTGCAAATGCAATGGACGAATCTAAAAGTTCCAAAAAGATTCTTGCCTACTCCGCTGGTCTATCTGCCATGGATGGCGATAAAGCATCGCAAAACTCCATAGATGCATGCGAGGAAATCAAGGTTGATATTCGGGATCATCGTAGTTCCGGCCTAACGCGAACTTCTTTGCAAGAAGCTTCCGTCGTTTTCTGTATGACCGAATCGCATCGGGCATTAATTAACATGTACTTCGAACTGCCCGAGGGCTACCCCATATATTTAATGCGAGAATTTGTGGAGGGAGAAACTAAGGAACTCCCCGACCCTTATGGTCAGGACATTGAAGTTTATCGCCAATGTAGAGACCGAATGCTCGAAGCGATTCCATCCTTGATCAACTGGGTTGAAAAAAACCTCTAAATTTTTAGAATTAGTAAATTAAATCATGACGATCGAAACTGATACACCATCCACCCTGCTTTCTTCCACGCTGGACGCTCGCCCGCTGTCCGAGATTGATCCTCAAATTCATCAAGCAATCGAACAGGAAAGGCAAAGGCAACAAACCCATATCGAATTAATTGCCTCTGAAAATTTTACCCTACCTGCAATTATCGAAGCGACCGGCAGCGTATTGACCAACAAATACGCAGAAGGATACCCCGCCAAAAGGTACTACGGTGGTTGCGAACATGTAGATGTCGCTGAAAGTTTGGCGATTGAGAGAGCTAAACGGCTTTTTGGAGCAGAACATGCAAATGTGCAGCCCCACTCGGGCAGCCAAGCCAATACCGCGGTCTACTTTGCCATGCTCCAACCAGGAGATAAGATTCTTACTATGAGCTTACAGGACGGGGGACACCTTACTCATGGCCATCCCAAAAATTGCAGCGGCATGCTCTATGAAGTAATCAACTACGGAGTCGACACTACCAGTGGCAGAATTGATTACGATTCCATCGAGGCTTTGGCAGAACAAGAAAAACCTAAACTCATTACAGTTGGAGCTTCCGCTTATTCAAGAACCATTGACTTTGAACGTATGGGTAAAATTGCCAAAGCCAATGGTGCCCTGCTTCTTGCTGATATAGCCCATATTGCTGGATTGGTAGCCGCCGGGCTACACCCGTCTCCTGTGCCTCATGCCGACTTTGTAACCACCACGACTCACAAAACCCTAAGGGGTCCAAGAGGGGGGCTCATTCTTTGCAAGGAAGAATATGCAAAAGCGATTGATTCAGCAGTTTTCCCAGGGAACCAAGGAGGACCGCTCATGCATGTGATCGCAGCCAAGGCCACCTGCTTTCAAGAAGCAGGAAAACCCGAGTTCATTACTTACCAAAAACAAGTAAAATCAAACTCACATGCCATGGCTAATGCCTTAAACGGTCTTGGGTTTCATGTGGTTAGTGGCGGAACAGACAACCACCTACTCCTCCTGGACCTTCGCCCCTCTCACCCGGAGATGACTGGTAAGGTTGCTCAACTAGCTCTAGAGGGAGCTAATCTTACCCTAAATCGAAATACCGTACCCGGAGAAACCCGTAGTCCATTCCAAACAAGTGGTCTGCGCATTGGTACACCTGCGGTTACATCCAGAGGCATGAAAGAAGCAGAGATGGAAATTATTGCAGGCATTGTTTACAAAATCCTGCAAGCTCCAGATGAAGCATCAACCATTGAATCACAGCGGGAGAAGTCGCTTGCACTTTGCTCAAGATTTCCCTTACCATACTGATCTTGTCTTAAAAAATTAAAACTGTTCCTTATGAAAAAGCACCATTCTAAGCGTAAAGGCTTCACCCTTATCGAACTTCTTGTTGTCATTACAATCATAGGCATATTAGCCGGAATTGCCATTGGTGCATTTGGAGGCATCTTTGGACAAGCAGGACAGTTAGCTGCCAAGGACAAACTAATGGATATCCATAAGGGAATTGTTCAGGCTTACAAAGGCCAAGCAAAGTTCCCCACTTCAGAATCTTTGGAAGAACAAACTCCAGCCGGATTTGCGGTTTGGTTTCGCAAGAAAACTAGAACCACAGAACCATCTTTATGGTTTATCGATGAAGACGACCGTGTTCTTGCTCTTACCGATGATGGAGGTGCCGGTAAACCCTCACTAATACCGACTGACCCAGGCGGATTAGATGATGAACAAAAATCTGCCATCGGTTGGACCATTGCTATTCCTGGTGAAGGTGCCAGTACTAAACTTGATCAAAACCTTGCCAGTGGTCCCTTTCCCATCATGTGGACTCGTGGACACAATGGTGAAGAATGGGAAGCAGACTCCCCTTGGAGTGGTGATGGTGGACATGTTTTATTTTCCAACGGAAAAGTCGAGTGGTACGAAAAAACCGCGACTGAAGGCGGGGAAGGCGTATTTGCAAAACCACCAGCTGAAGATGCAGATGAAAATACCGATATTGAAACGGTAAATGACCCCAAAGAAGCTCTTCCTGAAGGTTGGGATATCCTCGAGGTCAGTAACTAATACCCCCCCTGCAAAGTAAAAAAAAATTACAAGGCACGATCTTTTTTGTAAGAAATGGTAGAGCTAAAGTTGTTTTAGCTGATACTGATGAAGTTATTTCTCTTGCTCGGGGAAGGTCTTTAACTTCGTTTCATGGAGATGTAGTTGAACTGTTTACACTTCCTCCCAAAAAAAAAGACAAAAAAAGAAAATTTGGTAAGCCTAAACCCCCAAGGTATGAAGTTGGAAAGGTTGTAAAGCGAAAGACCGATGAATTTCTTGGTTTTTTCAGTAGTGAAATCGGAAGACCCATCGTTAATTCGGAAAATTCCAGAATTCCTATGCCATTTAAAGTCATGGGGGACACAAGAAATGCCCAAGAAAACGATAAAGTCCTTGTAAAATTTGTAAGATGGGATCCGCCTGCACGCATTCCAACATGTAAAATCATCAAGGTCCTTGGACCAGCTGATGACGCTCGGACTGACCACAAGGGTATACTGGCTAAGTATGGACTACCCCAATCCTTCCCTCGTGCGGTAGAGGACGAAGCAAACGCTTTTGGAGAAAAAGTGTCAAATAAGGACTGTAAAGGTAGAAAGGACATGCGCGACACCTTCACCTTAACAATAGATCCCTTAGACGCCCGTGACTTTGATGATGCAATCTCCATGACTAGATTGGACAACGGTGACCTTGAGATAGGAGTCCATATTGCTGATGTTTCTCATTATGTAAAACGAGGTTCTGCCTTGGACAATGAAGCAAAAAAAAGAGCCAACTCAACCTACCTTGTTGGCGAAGTTGTTCCCATGCTCCCGCACTCTTTGTCCAGCGGGATTTGCAGCTTAGTCGAGGGGGAAGACCGTTTGGTAAAATCTGTCATTTTCCGCTTTTCCTCGAAGTTTGAACTTCAAGGACACCATCTTTTTGAATCAGTCATTTGCAGTGACAAAAGACTTACTTACGAACAAGCACTGCTCTTTTTGGAAAAAGATAACCTAAAAGAGATTCTTCAAGCTTCCCCACCACCTAGCCGATATTCTGGAAATCCTGGCATCCCGCTTAATGAAGTAAATGAATCCATCCTGGGAAAAATTCATTACACCATTCAAACACTTGGAAAAACCGCATCCATCCTGCGCCAAAAGCGAATGGATCATGGATCTCTTGAACTTTCTTCATTCGAGGTCAAAATCCTTGTAGATGAGGTGGGGCAACCCGAGCAGATTTATCAAAATACAGACGATGAAAGTCATCAATTGATCGAGGAATTCATGCTTTTGGCTAACCAAACTATAGCCCGACAAACCCGCAAGCGAAGACTTCCTGTTGTTTACCGAACACACCCAGATCCAGATCCAGAAAACTTACAAGAATTAAGGCATTTCATGTCCCTCTTTGGTATATCCTGTGGTGAATTAACCGTTCGTAAAGAAGTGCAAAAGATGCTCGCACAAATCAAGCGATCTCCAATCTCACAAGTGTTAAGAATCAAATTTCTGCGTAGTTTACAACAGGCTTGTTACCGAGCAAGCCCAGATGGGCACTATGGATTAGCTATGCAAGATTATCTGCATTTCACTTCACCTATTCGCAGGTATGCAGATTTGGTAACTCATCGGGCGATAGAAGCATTAATCAGGAAGAATCCTAATAAAAACTCACCCTCGGAATCATTGGAAGGTCTTGCTAAGAAACTCTCGGTAAGTGAGCGAAACAGTGTCGATGCCGAAAGGGAATCGGTCAAAGATAAGTTAATTTTGTACTACAAGCGGGACTTGGAAAGTAGAAATCCTGTAAAACATGAAGCTTTGATCACAGAGATCAATCGTCGGGGATTTTTTATTGAATTAACGGAAACGCTTGCTCGTGGATTTGTTACCATTCGTTCCCTGCCACGGGAACTAGGGTATCGGATAAATTCAAGTGGCACATCGCTGCTTGGAAAAAACCCAAAGAACAAATTAAAAATCGGACAGCAAATAAATGTGCAAATTGATAAAATCAATACTCAGGACAAGCAAATGGATTTTCGCTTGGCCTAATCTTTCTGGTTCCTCTATTAATCTCCGCTCGATGGTGCGTTGATTCAAATGTCATACCAATTCCAACAAGATTTATCCCGTATTTGGGAATTAGCCGTATCACTCTACCGTGCCGGTAATACAAATGCTGAAACTTTTCCTATCGAAGAAGAAATCCCAAGACTGGCCTCTTATGGAATCAATAAAATAGATATCTTTGATTATGCAGAAGATTGGTGCCTACACCACGAACCTGACCTCCTCACATTTGTTCTAGTTCATTATGAGAGATGGTCCTATTTCCTTGAAGAACAAAATGGTAAAACATCTACCGAACGGATCGACCCGAACAACCTGCCCTCAAGATCAGAAAAAGTTGAGGGCATTGAATGGTTACCTAGAATTTTACCCAAGGCACGGGCAAAGTTAAAAGGAGAATTACCAGAGGAAGTCATGTACGGTTGTGGTGGAGATCGACATTTTTTTCAAAACAACAACATCCATCCAGCTGAATTTCTTCGTATCACCCGAAAATACATTAAAGATGACCACTCGATCATCCAATGGGTACTGGAACGAAAAAATTCTCCTGCACAGGCACATAATTAATCAATAAACCATTTAGCTCATGATCTTCGAAAAATACCACGCCCTTGGAAATGACTACCTTGTCTATAATCCATCTAGCACAAACCATGAATTTTCTTGCGAAGAAACCGTCCGTATCTGCCACCGTAACTTTGGTTTGGGGTCGGACGGTATTTTAGTGGGTCCTTTGCCTTCGGATAAAGCAGAGTTTGGCTTGCGCATACTCAACCCGGATGGAAGTGAAGCAGAAAAAAGTGGAAATGGATTACGTATATTTGCCAGGTACTTACGGGATTCCGAATTGGTTAGCGACCAGCCCTTTACCGTCGATACACTCGGCGGAGTCGTTACCTGTGAAGTAGCAGCCAACAAATCTATTATTTCTGTTGAAATGGGAAAGGTAAGTTTTCACAGTGACGATATTCCAATCTCTGTAGGCGATACCCCGAGGGAAGTATTGAACGAGAAAATCGAGCTTTCCGATATATCATTTAACTACTACGGAGCGACCATTGGCAATCCTCACTGCGTTATACCCCTTGATGAAGTAACAGAATCAACAGCTAAAAAGTACGGAACAGAACTTGAAAATCATCCAAACTTCCCCAATCGTACAAATGTTCAATTCCTACAGGTTATTAACCGTAACCGAATAAGAATTGAGATCTGGGAGCGTGGAGCTGGATATACCCTCGCATCGGGTAGCA
>NZ_CAXLML010000024.1:0-17011 GCF_964187505.1 Candidatus Chordibacter forsetii | reverse complement strand
AAATCTTCCCACCTTGTAATTGAAGGATTAATGACGATTGCACCTTATTCGCCCGAAGATCCATCGGTCGCCCGGAAATGTTTTGATCAATTGGCTGAACTACGCCAATCATTACAGGAAAGCCATGGGGTAAGCTTGGATGAACTATCCATGGGTATGTCTGATGATTTGTTTCATGCTATTGCTGCTGGCAGCACGATGATTCGGGTCGGTTCAGCCTTGTTTGGCAGCCGAAAATAAATTTACGCTTATTTGGTTTTCAGGATGAAAATAAAATAGGCATAAAACCTAGATTAACTCCCTTAAATCTTGAACAGAAAGTTTTAAATTAGCGGCTTCTGATTCATCAAATACTTGTTCGAGTAACTTCCTTTTTCCTTTTTGCAGTTCTAGTACTTTTTCTTCCACGGTTCCTGTAGTGATAAATTTGTAGACATTAACTTGTTTATCTTGGCCAATTCGATGTGCCCTGTCTGTGGCTTGAGCTTCAGCGGCCGGATTCCACCATGGATCAAAATGAACCACCACATCTGCCGCCGTAAGGTTTAAACCAGTGCCTCCAGCCTTGAGGGAAATCAGGAATACCGGGATGGATTCGTCTTCTTGAAAACGATCGACTTGAGCCATGCGATCGGTAGTTGAACCATCAAGATAACAAAAGGGCAGATCAGCGGATTGAAGTTCAGCCTTGAGTAATTTAAGCACTTGAACGAATTGAGAGAAAACCAACATGCGGTGACCTCCTTCAAGGCAGTTGTAAAGCAGTTCTCGAAAGGCGTTCATTTTGCATGATCGATAAGTTTCCAAATCCGGATTAACCAATCGGGGGTCGCAACAGGTTTGGCGAAGGCGAAGGAGTTGAGTCAGCGTTTTCATACGCATTGCTCCTTCACTGGCCCCTGAATCTGCCATCTTATCTAGTTCGCTTTCGGCTGACCTTCTGACTTGTTCATAGCAATCTTTTTGGTCCTGGGTCAGATCAAGGTAGAGCACCTGTTCGATTTTCTCTGGAAGTTCTGGAGCAACTTCCCGTTTGGATCGGCGCAGTAGGTAGGGGGCTGCCTGTTTAAGAATTCTTTGTTCGTGCCAAACTCTTTCGTCTCCCCTGGTGCCTTCAGGTAGTCGGGGATTAGCGCCGGGAAGAAGAAATTCCAAGAGGGAAAGAAGGTCGGATACACTGTTTTCGATTGGAGTACCTGTGAGAAGCATACGCCCCTCAGATGTAAGGGATGCCGTGGCCTTGGCGTTTTGAGTTCGTCTGTTTTTAAGGTGTTGTGCTTCGTCGCCAATCACACAGAGAAAGGGAAAATCCCTGAACATTTCAAGGTCTCGAGAAAGCGTGCCGTAAGAGGTAATAATAAGGTCGAATTTGCCCAGGAAAGATGGGGTGGTCGCTCGGTTAGAGCCGTGGTGAGAGTATACCTGAAAGGACGGACAAAAACGGATGGCTTCTCGCTTCCAGTTTTCTACCAAAGAGGCAGGGCAGATAACGAGAGATGTTTTAACCGGGCCCCCTCGTTTTCTAAGGCATGATAAAAAGGCAAGAGTTTGCAGCGTTTTACCCAAGCCCATTTCATCCGCAAGGATACCTCCAAGACCATGGTCAAACAAATGAAGCATCCAGGCTGTTCCAATAATTTGATAAGGCCTGAGAATTTTTTCCAAACCGTCTTTGGGGATAGGCGAGTTTAGGGAAGAGAGGTCCCGCAGAGCTAGGCCGCGTTTTTTCCATTGAGCAGGCGGACGAAAGCGGGGGTCGGCTTCCGCTAAAAAAGTTTCCAGAGTTGTTGATTGAAAGCGGGAAACACAGTGAGAAGATTGGGCAAGCAAAGGGCTGTCAGTTTCTCCGGATGCCTGCCTTTGTACATGTGCGGTTTTTTCACGCAGTTCTTTGGTTAACAAAAAGGTAAGGTTTCCATGTTTGAAATGATTTCGCCCGGTTGCCAACGCATGTTCAATTTCCTCAATTGGAGCATCTCCTGCTTCAATTCTGGACTCAACCTCAATAAGTTCACCGCTTTCCTTGGCATTGATTCGCAGGACCGCATGTTTGATTGAAGAGGTAAGTTTTCGAAAATTCTCAGTGAAGACCGCATCGTAATCAAGATCGAGTTCTTCTTGGTGCGATGCTAAAAAGTCCAGTACCTTGGATGCATCTCTTAACCACCACCAGTGCCTGTGCGAGCGATCACGGATAAAACTCCACTCCCTGAGCAATCTCAAAACTTCTGAATGACTAGGGTGTTCGGAACTTGGCAGGATAATCCGTAAATATTCGGTCGAACCTTCCACCTCGATAGGAGGTCCATTATATTCAGGCAAATCGGCTACTGGGCTTTCTTCGGGAATGGGATCATTCACGCTGGTGATTTCACGAACTTTTCGCGGCTGCTTGGATTCAGGAGGATTCAGGTATTCGCTTACTCCTTCGAGTCCAGATTCGATCCAAGGGATGGAGGAGTCTGGAGAATTTGCCGGGTAAAAACACTCGATCCGATCCAACAGTTTGAGCAGTTCGTGGGCTTGCCCTAAATCGAGTTGAAAAAAAGAGGAAAGTTTTCCTCCGCACCATTGGGAAAGTGCAAACAGGGCTGAGCGCTCGGCGTCAGGTAATCCTGCCAAGTCTTCCATCTCACATTTTTCAGGAGGTAAACGGTCGCCCGTTTCCTTTTCCAGTTCAATCTTGGCAGGTATGGCGTTTCGCTGAACACACCCAGCTAGGGTGGGGGGGAGCAATATTCGCAACCTCAAAAGATGGCTGAATTCAGGTGTTTAGCGAGTGCGATGCTAAGGCCTCGTCCAAACCCTTGTTCGCAGGAGCACCCCCCATGGCAAAATCGGGTTTACCCCCACCTTTACCACCCAATTTATCGGAGAGTTCGGCCAGGTAAGTTCCTGCTTTATGCCCGGACTCAACCGCTTGCGAAGAACAGATACAAACCATTGAGCACTTCCCTTCTTTTTCGGAAGCAAGAAGAACCACCGAAGGGGCACATCTTTTATTAATTTGTGCGGTAAGGGCACGGAGGTCGTTGGGAGCGAGGTTGGTAACTTTTCCGGTTATGATTTTTATTCCATCCCGTTCTTTGGCAGAGTTAATAAGTCCATCGGCGATTCCTGACTGTCCTTTTTGCTCAATTGAACGCAGTTGTTTCTCCAAATTCTTTACCTTGCCCTGCATCTGATCAATCCTGCCGTCAAGTTCATGGGGTTGACAGCCCAAGCGTTTAAGTAATTGGTTGTAGCCATTAACGCGCTCATCTGTCCATTGGTAAGCTGAGAGCCCAGCCACTGCTTCTAAACGCCGGGTACCGGCAGAAATCGCAGATTCGGAAATCACGCGGATTGATCCAATTTCTCCACCGGTTTGGACATGAGTGCCTCCGCACAATTCCTGGCTCCATCCGCCGAGATCGACTACCCGGACCAATTCACCATATTTATCTCCAAAAAAAGCAATTACACCATCAGGTTTTTCTGAAAAGGGGATTTCATAGGTCTTAACTTGCTCATTGAGTAAAAGCTTTTCATTGGAAATTCGTTCTATCGTTTGCAACTTTTCCTCTGAAACCGCTTCGAAGTGAGAGAAATCAAAACGTAAACGATCTTGCTGTACGAGAGAACCGGCTTGTCGAACATGATCACCAAGCACTTCGCGCAGAGCCCAATGGAGAATATGAGTGGCAGTATGGTGTCTTTGTATTGCAAGTCTCTTGGCTAGGTCGACCGTTAGCGAAAAAGCCTTTCCAATTACCTCGCTGGCCCCTGAGTGGCCATCAACTTGGTGAAGGAAGCGACCATTTGAGTCTTTTGCCACATGTTTAACCTTGAGGGAAGTACCCTCAAAATGAGCTGTTCCCGTGTCTGACATTTGTCCGCCCATTTCCGCGTAAAAAGGGGATTGGTCGAGCACAAGGTACTTTTTATCTTCTTGCTCGATCCAATCAATACAGGTGGCTGAAAAATCATTGAGGCAGGAAAGATCGTACCCAGTAAAAATCGTCGAATCTGCACAATCTGAGCTCTCAGAGACGAGAATATCGACCGATTTGTGAGCTTTGCGGGCCCGCTTTCTTTGAGCGTCCATCTGGGCCTCGAATTCTTGATGATCGATGGTTAAGCCGCGCTCCCTGGCCATTAATTCCGTTAGGTCAATAGGGAACCCGAAAGTATCGTACAACTTGAACGCAAATTTGCCGGATAAGGCTTGGCCTGCCTCCATTCCCTTGGTTTCACGAGAAAATAGTTCAATTCCTCGATCAAGGGTTTTGTTAAATGATTCTTCTTCCGATCGGAGAGTCTTTTCGATTAGTTCTTTTCTTTCAGTAAGTTCCGGGAAAAACTCTCCCATTTGATCAACTAATACTGGTACTAATTTATAAAAAAATGGATCCGTGAACCCCAGGGTTCTTCCGTAGCGAACTGCTCTTCGAAGAATTCGCCGAAGGACATAATTCCGGTCGCTATTTCCGGGTAGTATTCCATCGGCAATGGAAAAAGATAGGGCACGTAAATGATCAGCAATTACCCGAAATGCGACATCTGTTTCTTCCTGTCCTTCAGTCGGTTTGCCGTTATTGGGCAGGGTAGATTGGTAACTCATTCCTGACATTTCTTCCAGTTTTTGAAAAAGCGGAGAAAAAACATCGGTATCGTAATTCGAAGCGGGCTTGGAAAAATCAGTAAATTGTTTGGTGGCCTGAATTACCGCGGCTACCCGTTCAAAGCCCATCCCAGTATCCACATGCTTCGATCCAAGCGGTGAGAATGTTCCTCGCTTGTCAGCATTGAACTGAATAAATACTAGATTCCAGATTTCGATACACAAGTGGGAGTCCGCATTGACTAGTTTTCCTCCGCTGTCTCCATTGGGAGTTAAATCGAGATGGAGTTCAGAGCAGGGACCACACGGGCCGGTTTCCCCCATCATCCAAAAATTGTCTTTTTTTCCGCCCGTAACCACATGAATGGATGGATCAAGTCCTGCCTTCTGGAAAATTTCCGACCACAAATCATGAGCCTCCTGGTCAAAATCTGCCGGGTCTCCAACACCTGGCTTATAAACAGTGGCATAGAGACGCTCCGGGGGGAATTTCCATACATCTACCAAAAGTTCCCACGCCCATTCGATGGCTTCTTTTTTAAAGTAGTCGCCAAACGACCAATTACCCAACATCTCGAAAAAAGTATGGTGGTAGGTGTCCAACCCAACATCTTCTAAATCGTTGTGCTTTCCTCCTGCTCGGATACATTTCTGGGTGTCTGATATCCTAGAGCTTGATGCCTGCTGATCCCCAAGGAAATAGGGAACAAATTGATTCATTCCCGCGTTGGTAAACAATAAGTTAGGCGATTCTGGAAGCAAGGACGCAGAGGAGACAATCTTATGGTTTTTGGAGGCAAAAAAATCAAGAAATGATTTCCTGATGTCGGTGGCTTTCATTCTTGGTAGATAGCTTATTTTTTAAATGATTCTTGAAAGGATGGCATTTCCCATTTCCTCTGTGCCGACTGCTGTTCCTCCCTGAGCAATATCTCCGGTACGCAATCCAGAGCGAATCGTTTCCTTGACTGCATTTTCAATTGCTTGGGCAGCGTTCTCCATTCCAAAACTGTAACGGAGCATGAGAGCTGCACTTAGGACTTGGGCACAAGGATTGGCCAGTCCTTGACCAGCGATGTCTGGGGCGGTGCCTCCCGCCGGTTCGTACAAGCCGTAAGGATGTCCCGTCGAATTTTTCCCAGTACCTAAACTGGCAGATGCAAGCATGCCCAATGATCCACAAATTACCGCGAGTTCATCTGAAAGGATATCTCCAAACATATTTTCTGTAAGTAAAACATCGAATTGATTGGGGTTTCTGACCAATTGCATCGCGGCGTTATCAACATACATGTGAGAGAGCTCGATGGTTGGGTCCAGGTTTTTCACACAATCAACAACCGTCTGCCTCCAAAGAACAGATGTCTCTAGAACGTTTGCTTTATCGACCGAGCATATTTTTTTTCCTCGTAGAGCAGCTGCCCGTACTGCCACTTCTGTGATACGTTCAACCTCTCCGGACCGATATACCATAGTGTCGATCGCTTCTTTTTGTCCATCTTCGAGAGTACGAGTGCTCTTCGGTTGCCCAAAATAAATACCGCCTGTGAGTTCGCGTACGCAGAGGACATCAATACCTGCACTGGCTACATCAGATCGTAGAGGGGACAAGTCAGCCAATTCGGGAAAGAGGTTACCGGGGCGTAAATTGGCAAATAATTCAAATGCCTTTCTAAGTGGAAGTAGGGCTGCCCTTTCTGGTTGTTCCTTTGGGGGTAGGCTTTCCCACTTTGGACCTCCCACAGAGCCGAAAAGAATGGCATCTACTGCTTGGCAGGCTTTTAGAGTAGATTCAGGTAGGGCTGTTCCATGATTATCTATGCCGATTCCACCCACATCGTGGCAAGTGGTCTCACAAGAAAAATTGTGTGCCTTGCCGGTTTTTTCCAAAACCTTAAGGGCAACAGACATGACTTCGGTCCCGATACCGTCTCCGGGTAGATTAGTGAAGTGTATGGTATTCATCAAAAAGACGATTAGTTCTAATCGATGTGAGGGTTCCTGCAAAGAGGAAAAAGTATCCGTCTTAAGATGAGTATGTATGCGTTGACAAAAATAAGCTTCCTGATATCTTGAAAACCTTCATTATAGTCTAGTCCATAGGGGGCGGGCACTTTGCTCGTCCTTTTTTATATCAATTAACCAATTACAATATCCAGCCCATGAGCAGCGAAATTCTCGCAGTCCTTGAATACATGGAGAAAGAAAAGGGCATCAGTCGTCCCGACATGATTGCCACGATCGAAAACGCGGTGAAAGCCGCCGCTGAACGCGGTGGTGCCAATTCCGAACCCAGTGAAGTCAAGGTGGAGATTAACCAGAAAAGTGGAGCTCTTCAGGCTTGGACTTTACTTGAGGTTGTGGAATCTGTATCTGACACAGCTCGCGAGATCCATTTAGACAAAGCTAGGCTTTATGCAGACAATCCTCAAGTTGGGGACATTGTTGAACGGGAAATGGATCCTGCCTACCTTGGACGAATTGCAGCAAAAACTGCTGAACAAGCAATCAAGCAAAGGCTTCGGCAATTCGAGAAAGAGCATATTTATGATGAATTCCGAGATCAGGTAAGCAATCTTGTTACCGGTACTGTTCGGCGCAAAGAACGAGGCGATCTGATTGTGGAAGTGGGTAAAGCTGAAGCTCTATTACCTTGGCGTGAACAGGCACCAGGAGAAGACTGGGTGCCAGGTGAGCGCATTCGTTGCCTACTCATAAAACTTGAACAACAAGGGCGAGGTCCGGAACTAATTCTTAGTCGTTCCAGTCTCAATTTTGTTCGCAAGCTTTTTGAAATGGAAGTTTCCGAAATTGCAGATGGCACCGTCACTTTAGCGGCCATGGCAAGAGAACCTGGATACCGTACAAAAGTTTGTGTGAAAAGCACCGATCCTAAAGTCGATCCGGTTGGTGCCTGTGTAGGTGCACGGGGAGGTCGTGTTAAAAGCATTGTTCGTGAAATGAATGGTGAGAAAGTAGATATTGTTCGTTGGTTTGAAGATCCAGTTGAACAATTAGTCGAAGCGCTTAAGCCCGCGGTTCCCCAAAATGTCAACTTAGACAGGGACAAGCGACGCATGTATTTCGAAGTTAAAGAAGACGACCTTTCCGTAGCTATTGGCAGGAAAGGTATTAATGCTCGCTTAACATCCAGGTTGCTCGGATGGAAATTAGACATTGGTAAGGTAGTCGTTAAGGAAGTAGGTTTTGATGAGCGTAAAACGAAAGCAGCTGAGGGACTTACTTCAGTAGGGATTAAGTTCGAGGTTGCTGATCGCCTGGTTGCTTTCGGATTAGTCAGTCCTGAGGCTTTTGAAGGTGTTACTCAAACTGATTTAATCGGTCTGGGTTTTGATGAGCCTACTGCTCTACACATTTTAGAGAAGGTTTCCTCTCCGACTCCTTCCGAACAACCCGAATCCTAATTTAGTACCTAAGAGCAAGACTGTAAGAATTTATGAGTGTAAGAATTCACGCGATAGCCAAAGAGACCAATAAAACCAGCAAGGAGGTCATTGAATTATTGGCAGAACGTGGATATGAGATTAAAAGTGCTTCTTCTACGATCGACAATATCACTGCCCAGTCCTTGATTGAAGAGTTTAAGAAGGAAGCACCTGAAGTGGTTGAAGTGAATTCGCCTCAAGTTGAAGAAACAAAGGAGTCTACAGAAGAATCTAAGGCTGTTCCTTTTGTTAAAACCAAGAAGGATTTAGATCGCGAAAAAGAAGATAAAGAAAGAGCGGAACTTGAAGCCAAGGCTGCTCTTGCTGACGAACAGGAAGTTTCGAGTGAACCAAGCCCTGCCAAACCGGTCTTACCTCCCGAGCCTGAAACTGCTGGAGCTGCTCCAAGCTTACCCCCGCCACCAGTCAAGCAAGCAGCGGTAGTACCTTCGCCACCATCCCCTGCTCAGCCGTCTTTGCCATCCCCGCCAAGCACTCCGATCCCAGATGATTCAGGGGGAATCGTTGAAGGCAATTTGATTATTGTTAAACCTCCGATTGTCGTCAGAGATTTTGCTGGTTTGATTGGACTCAAACCTTTTCAGTTGATCTCTGAACTCATGGAAATGGGCATTTTTGCCTCCATGAACCAAGCAATCGAAGAAGATGTCGCCAGTAAGGTCGCGAAAACCAAAGGTTTTGATTTAGAAATTCGTCATCGTGGAGAAAAAACTGAGCCCAAGCCGAAGAAAATTAAGGAAGTGGTTGATGAAAGTGACGAAAAGTTCCTAGAACCTCGTCCACCTATCGTTTGTATCCTTGGTCATGTAGACCATGGCAAAACCACTTTGCTCGATACAATTCGCAAAGCAAACGTGGTTGATGGTGAGGCAGGAGGCATTACTCAGCATGTCGGTGCTTATCAAATTGACCACAACGGTCAAAAAATCACTTTTCTTGACACTCCTGGCCACGCGGCTTTCTCCAAGATTCGTGAACGTGGAGCTAACCTTACGGATGTTAGTATATTGGTGATCGCCGCCGATGATGGCTTTATGCCTCAATCAGAGGAAGCCCTAAAGTTCGCCCAGCGTTCTCAATCATCCCTTATGGTTGCCATCAATAAGACAGATTCAAAAGGTGCTGATATTGATAAGGTTAAAACTCAAATGCAGGAGCGTTCCATTCCTGCTGAGGACTGGGGTGGAGATGTTGTTACTGTTCCCATTTCTGCTCTCAAGGGAGAAAATATCGAAGAACTTCTTGATATGGTTTTGTTGCAGGCGGAGTTAATGGAACTTAAGGCCAATCCATCTGCGATTACTGAAGCTATAGTAATCGAAGCCCGTATGGAAGTGGGAAGAGGTCCCACAGCAACGGTAATCGTTCAAAAAGGAACTCTCAAAATCGGCGATTCATTCCATTGCGGTTCTGTATATTGTAAGGTTAAGGCTTTAATAGATGATCAGGGCAATAAGCTTAAATCGGCTCCTCCTTCCACCCCGGTAAATGTTTTAGGTTGGTCGGAAGTTCCTGATTGTGGAGCAATTTGTAAGGGAGTGAAAAATGAGCGAGTTGCCAGGCGTGAAGCTGATGAACACGCTGTCATGGAAAAGAAACTTTTAGCTATTCCGGTTGAGGAAACTATTGAAGAGTCTGTAGGAGAAACTGGTGATTCCGAAAACACTGCCGCTGTGGATGCTCTTTTTGCTGCCATAAGTAAGAGTAAATCAACCGCTTATCGCGTTATAATTAAGGGTGATGTCCGAGGTTCTGTCGAAGCGTTGAAAGATTCGCTTAATTTAATCGAAAGCGATAAGGTACTCCTTGAAATTATTCATTCAGATGTTGGACAGGTTACCAAAAATGATGTCAAAATGGCCAATACATCTAATGCTGATATTTTGGCTTTTAATGTAAAATTGGAAAATGGAGTTATGGGTGAAGCCAAGCATTTGGGCGTTCAACTTTACCATAACAGTATTATTTACCAGCTCATTGACTTGGTTAAAGAAAACATGTCCGAATTGCTTGAACCAGAACTAGTCGAAAATAAGACTGGTCGTGCTGAAGTTCGTCAGGTATTTCGTATCAGTAAAAGCAGGGCGGTTGCTGGTTGCATGATTATGGAAGGTGTCATTACCCGAAATAAAGGTGCTCGATTGGTCCGCTCTGGAGAAGTTATTGCTGAGGGGAAAATTGATACATTACGCCGATTCAAAGATGATGTGACCGAAGTAAAAGCAGGTTTTGAATGTGGTATGCGTTTAGATTCCTTCGACAAATATGAAGAAGGAGATGTTATCGAGACTTTTGAAATCGATAAGATCCGCCCAAAGCTGTAATTTTTAAATTTGTATCCTATGAGCCTGCGATTAGCTAGGGTCAATGAATTGGTCAAAAGAGAAATCGGTAATTACTTAAGTACCAGGTATGGTGCTGAGACTGTAAGGTGGACAATAACCTCTGTAGATGTAGCTGCAGATTTACGCAACGCTACCGTTGCCTATTCGGTTGTGGGAGATGATTTGAGTGCTCGTGAAGCTCAACAGTTCTTTCGCAAACACGCTGGTGAAATCCGAGGAGTGGTAAGTAAGTATGTCATTTTGAAATACTCGCCGAAACTTCAATTTGTTAGAGACTTAGGGATCGAGCGCGGTAATCGGGTAATGGAGATTTTGGATACTCTGGATGAACAGACTGAAGTTGGGAAATAGCTTTCAATTATTGGTGTCACAGCGTGTCAATGCTGTGTCATGATTTGAGCCACCCTGTCACAGTTTATTCTTTATTATTCGCCCATTAAACATTTCTTTTATCAGAAGTAATTGTTATTCAGTGATTTAATGATTATTTTTGAGTGGGCACGGAAGGTGCAGTAAAATTACCGTGAGTAAAATATTAGGTATAGATTTAGGTACAAGTAATTCATGCATGGCGGTAATGGAAGCAGGCGAGCCTAAGGTAATTCCCAATTCCGAGGGTAATCGCACAACACCATCGATTGTTGCTTTTTCCAAAACGGGAGAGCGTATTGTTGGCCAAGCCGCCAAGAGACAGGCAGTTACAAATCCACACAACACCATTTATTCAGCCAAGAGGTTGATCGGGCGCAAATTCGAAGAAATTAAGGACGAAGTGAGCACACTTCCTTTTAAGGTTATAGAAGGCAAGAATGGTGCCGCTGTTATCGAATGTGAGATTGATGGTAAAACCGAAACTTTTATGCCCGAACAAATTGCTTCCATGGTTTTAGGTAAGCTAAAAGCTGATGCCGAAGCATATTTGGGAGAACCTGTTACTCAGGCAGTGATAACTGTCCCTGCCTATTTTAATGACGATCAACGTCGGGCAACCAAAGATGCGGGTGCAATTGCGGGATTGGAGGTCATGAGAATAATTAATGAACCCACTGCAGCTTCACTTGCTTATGGCTTGGATAAAAAGGGTGAGGAAACCATCGCGGTCTATGATTTAGGAGGTGGAACATTTGATATAAGCGTATTGGAAATTGCAGACGGAGTTTTTGAAGTAAAAGCAACCAATGGAGATACCCAGCTTGGTGGTGATAATTGGGACGACAAAATTATCAATTGGTTGGTAGATGATTTTAAAAAAGAACAGGGGATAGATCTCTCTGGCGATGCCATGGCTATGCAGCGTCTTAAAGAAGAAGCTGAAAAAGCTAAAATGGCTCTATCGTCTTCCCAATCCACCGATATTAACCTTCCATTTATTACGGCGGACTCATCGGGTCCAAAGCACTTGAATGTTACTTTCAGCCGGTCTAAGCTAGAGCAAATCTGTGACGATCTTTACGAGCGTACTAAAAATCCGTTCAAATCCTGTTTAGAAGATTCAGGGTTAAGTATTGGTGAAGTAGGCAACCTAGTTTTAGTAGGTGGAATGACCCGGAGCCCTCGTGTTGTCGAGATCGCTAAAGAATTGGGTGGTAAAGACCCTAACCAAGGAGTAAATCCTGACGAAGTGGTTGCCATCGGAGCTGCTATCCAAGGTGCAGTGTTGCAAGGTGATGTTAACGACGTTTTGCTCTTGGATGTAACGCCGTTGACCTTGGGGATTGAAACTGCCGGTGCTGTTTCCACTCCGATGATCGAGCGCAATACGACCATACCTACTAAGAAGTCTCAAGTTTTCTCGACCGCTGCAGATAACCAGCCTGCTGTGGATATCGTGGTTCTTCAAGGTGAGCGTTCAATGTCTCAAGACAATAAAACCTTGGGTACATTCAAACTTGATGGAATCCGGCCCGCACCTCGTGGAACGCCTCAAGTTGAAGTGACTTTTGATATCGATGCTAACGGTATTCTTAATGTAACCGCAAAAGATAAGGATACAGGTAAAGATCAAAAAATAACTATCTCTGGTTCTTCAAGCATGGATGATGATGAAGTGGATAGGCTTAAGAAAGAAGCTGAAAAATTTGCCGATCAAGACAAAGAGAAAAAAGAAGCCGTGCAGACTCGGAATGATTTGGACTCTTTAGTATATCAATGTGAAAAGCAACTTACTGATCTTGGCGACAAGGCTACGGATGAGTTAAAGAAGATGACCGATGATATGTTGGCAGATGCCAAAAAAGTTTTGGACGATCAATCATCAACAACCTCTGCTATAAAAGAAGCTAAGGAAAAACTTGAGAAAGGCTTTGAGGAATTGGCTAAACTAGCTGCCCAAGCGGGTGGTGGTGCCACCGACCCAGCGGCCGCTGCGGCAGCTCAATCTCAATCAAGCGGCGACAATAAATCAAAAGAAGATGACATTGTTGATGCTGATTTTGAAGTCGTAGACGATGAAAATGACGACAAGAAAAAATCCTAGTGAATAGTCATAATTTCGGAAAACAGTCAGAAATACTGCCTTTCCAACCGTTAATCATTAATATCTAAACCAACCCAAAAAACAAAGGAATATGAGCAAACCAAAAATCACTCCGTTGGGAGATCGTGTACTCGTCAAGCAAGTCGATGAAGACGAGCAAATTAAAGGCGGGATCATTATCCCCGATTCAGCAAAGGAAAAGCCGCAGGAAGCGGAAGTTGTAGCCCTAGGAACAGGAAAAAAGGATGACGCCGGTAACGACGTTCCTTTTCAAGTTAAAAAGGGAGACAAAGTTTTAATCAGTAAGTACGGCGGAACCGATGTGAAGGTCGATGATGTTGAATACAAGATCCTTCGCGAGGAAGATATCCTCGGAATTGTAGCTTGAATCTAATCGCAAATCATAAATTTCTAAAAACTAAAAAGTAATTATGGCTAAACAAATCTTATTCGACGAAGCCGCCCGCAAGAAAGTTCTTAAAGGCGTGTCGACACTTGCTGATGCAGTCAGCGTAACGCTAGGACCTAAGGGTCGTAATGTCTTAATCGACAAAAAGTTTGGTTCTCCAACAGTCACCAAGGATGGTGTGACCGTGGCCAAAGAAATCGACCTTGAAGATCCCTACGAAAATATGGGTGCTCAAATGGTTCGTGAAGTCGCATCTAAAACATCTGACCTTGCTGGCGATGGAACAACTACGGCCACTGTTTTGGCTCATTCCATCTATCGCGAAGGATTGAAGAATGTGGCAGCTGGTGCAAACCCTGTCTACATGAAACGTGGAATCGACAAGGCTGTTGAAGCTGGAGTTGCCAAACTCTTACGTGACAGCAAAAAGGTTTCTGACCGCGAAGAAGTTCGCCAAGTAGCTACCGTTTCTGCCAACTGGGATGACGAAATCGGTGTTATCATTGCAGATGCAATGGACAAAGTGGGCAAAGACGGAACGATTACCGTAGAAGAAGCTAAAAGCATCGAGACAACCTTGGATGTCGTTGAAGGTATGCAGTTTGACAAGGGATACTTAAGTCCTTACTTCTGCACGAATAATGACACAATGGAAGCTGCGTTAGATGACTGTTACATTCTCATTCACGAGAAGAAAATCAGTGCTCTAAGTGATTTGCTTCCTCTTCTCCAGTTGGTTTCTAAGCAAGGTAAACCCCTTCTTATCATCGCTGAAGATGTTGAGGGAGAAGCTCTTGCCGCTCTCGTGGTCAATAAATTACGTGGTACTCTTAATGCATGTGCAGTTAAGGCTCCTGGTTTTGGAGATCGTCGTAAAGAAATGCTTCGTGACTTAGCAATCTTAACCGGCGGACGTTGTCTTACCGAGGATCTTGGTATTAAGTTGGAAAATGTTCAACTTGCTGACCTTGGACAAGCAAAGCGTGTATCTGTTGATAAAGAAAACACTGTTCTCGTTGAAGGTGCAGGAAAAGCTTCTGATATCCAAGGACGCGTTAAGCAAATCCGTCGTCAGATTCAAGAGACTACTTCCGACTACGATCGTGAAAAATTACAGGAACGCTTGGCTAAGTTAGCTGGTGGAGTTGCTGTAATAAGTGTTGGTGCTGCCACAGAGCCTGAAATGAAGGAAAAGAAAGCTCGTGTTGAAGATGCATTGCATGCAACCCGTGCTGCAGTTGAAGAAGGTATTCTTCCAGGTGGTGGTGTTGCTTTACTTCGTGCCAGAAATGCGATTGATAAGGCTGCTGCTGCTCTCGAAGGTGATGAGCAAATTGGTGCAAGCATTGTTCTTCGAGCAATTGAAGCTCCTTTGCGTAAACTTTGTGACAACGCTGGGGTCGAAGGTTCCTTGGTTGTTCAACAAGTACTTAAGTCAAAATCAGGCAATGGTTACAATGTAGCTACAGACAAATACGAAGATTTGATCAAAGCCGGGGTTGTAGATCCAACCAAGGTTACAAGAACTGCATTACAAAACGCTGGTTCCGTTTCTGGTCTTCTATTAACAACCGACTGCATGATTACAGACATTCCTGAAAAGGAGGCACCTGCTCCTGCTGGACATGGTCACGATCATGGTATGATGTAAGGTTTTATCTTACGATTTCTTTGAAAAGGCGTTCTCCTCGGAGAACGCCTTTTCTTTTTGCCTTAAAACAAAAAGAATCTTGGTTATTGGATTAGCAAATTGAAGAACAATCCTTAACCAGATGCTTGGGGAAGCTTAGATTGTTTAGAATATCGATCAGATTGTTCGTCTGCATGATAAGACGAACGAACAAGAGGACCTGATTCAACTACTTCAATACCAAGTTTATGAGCTTCGTCTTTCCAATTATCGAATTCATCAGGGGTAACCCAACGGTCAATCGGGGCGTACTCTTTACTGGGTTGCAGGTATTGCCCAAGTGTAAGAACATTAAGGCCAATACTTGCTAAATCCTTGAGGGCCTGCCTTATTTCTGCTTCCTTTTCTCCAAGTCCAAGCATAATACCTGATTTGATTGGAAATTCCCGGCTTTTTGCATGGGCTAGGACATCGAGACTTCTTTGGTAGTGAGCAGATTTTCGGATTGGGCGCTGTAGGCGTTCGACAGTTTCCAAATTATGATTAAAAATATTTGGATTGGCGTTCAATACGATATCCAGGCTTTTAAAATCTCCTTTAAAATCAGGAACTAAAACTTCAATCGCGGTGTTTGGATTACGGTATCTTACCGCCCGAATTGTAGCAGCCCATACTTTTGCCCCTCCATCCGGAAGGTCATCCCGTGCCACAGATGTGAGTACGCAGTGCTTAAGCCCCATTTTAGCAACTGCATCTGCAACACGTGGAGGTTCTGCTAGGTCAAGTTCGGTAGGTTTACCTGTTTGTACGGCACAGAAAGAGCATGCTCGGGTACAGATATTACCTAGAATCATCAAGGTTGCAGTTCCTCGAGACCAGCATTCACCCATGTTTGGACATTGAGCACTCTGGCAAACCGTGTGGAGTTGGTTCTCGTCTACAAGAGTTCTTACCTTACCGTATTCAGGACCGGATGGTAATTTAGCTCTTAACCATTTAGGTTTGGCAATTCTTTCTTTGGCGGAGCTCATGAATTTTCTTCTAAATCCAGTTTATCTCCAATCGTTTGAACATACTCCGCTGTTGAGTCGTTTTTTTCTAAAACTGAAAAACCATGCTTTTGTAAATTATCCGCAGATAATGTTTTGTTTTCCCTAAGGCTAGAATGCCTAAGAGTGAGTGAAGGGGAATCAATTATCCTTTTTATCGGTTCACCGGTAATTGGGTGTTTTACAAGAGGTTTATCTGTTAATGCTTGTTCCACTTCAATATACTCCTCGGTATTACCTTTATTTAATACCAAGTATTTAAAAATCGGCATAACAGACAAAGTGCTCAAGCAGATTTTTTCTTCCTTGGTGGAAATTCAAAACCTATTGAACCATTATCTTTTAATAACAAATTGGCATCAAAACGTCTTTTGGTTCTTCGTGAAATAAACCCCTTTATAAGACCGGTCTTTTTATCAACTACCAATTTCTTTAGTTCTTCAACCGGAATTTCCTTATCTAAAAGTTTACGGGTAATTCTGAAATTACAGCTACCATCATCGGAAACTCTTTTGTTGTTCGAGCAGATAAAAGAAAGGTCTGTTTGACGAATAGATCCTTTGCATAAAGGACAATCAACAATTTCAGGAGCGGATTTAATCATCTCCTTTTCAATTGATTCTTCCTGTTCATTTTTTGAGTTATCAAAAAGAAAGGAGATTTTGTAATCATCTTCCATTTTTAACATCGCCGAGAATCTTTTTCCTGTCTTTGCGATGAAATCATCTAAAGGACCGACCCGTTTGTCTTTAAGTAAAATTCCCACTTCTTCAACGGTAAGTCTTCGACCAGCTATATTCTTAGATATTTTAAAATCTCCAGATTCATTCTGGTAATTGTTTAGTCCCTCGAAAAGGGGTTGCTCATCAATAGGGGAACGTAGGTTTGTTTCCTTGAGGGATACTTTCGTCTCATCAAATCCTGTGGTTTTTTCAACAAAATCTTTGGTCATGGACGAAATTCCTTCCATGAAGGTAGCTCTGGACATTTTACCATCTTCAATCATACGAAGCTTTTGCTCCCATTCCCCAG
>NZ_CAXLML010000023.1:0-20113 GCF_964187505.1 Candidatus Chordibacter forsetii | reverse complement strand
TCAAGTTGCTCGAGGTTTATTGGTTTGGGAAGAAAGTCAAAAGCACCCCTCTTCATTGCCTCAACCGCAACCTCTACTTCACCATAAGCCGTCATCATTATGCAAAGTGGATTTGATGAATGCCTAATCGCATGATCAATCACGCTCATTCCTGAATCACCGGGCATGCGCAAGTCAGTTAAGATTACCTGAAATTCTTCCTCATCGAGAGCATTTACAGCTTCTTTTGCCGAAGTTGCTGTAAATACCTCAAATTCATCCTCTAATGCTAATTCTAAGCCTTCCCGCGTGTGAGGCTCATCGTCTACAATTAATAAATTTATTTTCATACAATGGGCTTCTGCTCAAGGTAGCGTTGCTTGGCACCCTTGCGAGGGAATTTAAGGGTCACGATTGTTCCTGACCCATGCTTACTATCAATTCCGACTTCTCCTCCATGATTTCTCATAATTCGATGAACGATCATCATTCCAATGCCATTTCCTTTCTTCTTAGTCGTGAAATATGGCTCAAATACTTTGGAAATATTTTCTTTTTTTATTCCAGTTCCACGATCTATAATTTGAATGGTAATAAATTCATTTTCCCAAGAAATAATGATTCGTATATCTGATTTATTGGTAATCGCATCCATTGCATTTCCAATAACATTGAAAAATACCTGCTTAATTTGGTCTAGGTCAGCATCTATAAGGGGTTCTTTATTATCTGTATCTAATTGAATGTTAATATTTTTATCGCTTAATTCCTTTTCTTTGATGTGCAATATTTCTTCGATTACAGATAAAAGATTAAGCTCTTGGAAATCAGGAACTGTTGGCTTTATCGCATTCAAAAAATGTACAATAATCGAATCCAAGCGGTTTACTTCATTAATGCAAGATTGTAGTGATTTATCTGCCTTTTCCTTGTCTTTACTATTAGTAAGATCTTTTTTTAAAGCTCTTTGCAAAACTTGCATATGAATATTTATAGAATTCAGAGGATTACCAAGTTCATGAGCAACCCCAGCAGCTAAATCCATAACACTGGTTATTCTTTCGCTTTCAATTTTCTCTTCGACGCTAACTTTTTCCTCGGTTACATCAGTCAAAACGACTGTCATTCCTGCATCTTTTTGAGAAAATTCATCGCCTTGAGCACTAGCTATAGGGACAGCATAAATCCTAAGATGCCTTCTTTCAGGGTAGTGAATCATTGTTTCCCGCACCACGACCTCTGGCCTTGAATCATTAGCCACACGATCCAAGCCTAAAGACCTTGCCAAGTCAGGGGCTGCCTTGAGTAGGGAAACTTTGTCTCCGAGTTCTTTTTTTAGACCGATTAAGCTCCTACCCTGTTGGTTTGAGTAGGTAATAACACCCGAACCGTCTAAGACGAGTATACCATCTCTGATGACATCAAAAACTGTTTCAAGCAACTTACGCTCACGGGCAAGTCGTTGAACCAAGTTACTGAGATTTGCCTCATCCAGGTCCTCAAGTTTACCTAGAACTTTATCTAATGGGCTTTTTCTAGCCATGATAAATGAATGGCATGAAGTATTGCTTTTGCAATTACAGATTTGTCGGCTCGGGAAATTTGGTTTTCTTGGCCATCCGAATTGATAAGCGTTACTTCGTTTTGATCTGAAGAGAAACCTTGGTTTGTTTTGGACACATCATTTGCCACAATCCAGTCCAATTTCTTTTGTTTTAATTTCTTATGAGCAGACTCCAGAACCATGTGTGTTTCAGCTGCAAACCCTACCAATACCTGATTCTCTCTTTTTTTTTCTCCAAGCTCCTTGAGAATATCTGGGTTTCTAGACATCAAAAGATTTTCTGGGAACTGATCTTTAGGTATTTTTATCTTGTTTCTACTTTTGGGGCGATGATCGCATACTGCTGCGGTCATAATAACCCAATCGTAAAAATTAAATTTTTCATCTATTGCCCTCTTCATACTTAAGGCACTCTCAACCTCGATTACTTCAACCCCCTCGGGCTTAGATAATTCGACTGGTCCACTTACCAAACATACATCGAATCCCATATCTCGTGCTTCTTTTGCTAAAGCATAACCCATTTTTCCAGAAGATGGATTGGATATAAACCGTACGGGATCAATCCACTCACGTGTAGGTCCTGCTGAAATTAAGCATTTAAGGGGTGGCATATTGATTTGAGAATGTTAACGAGATATATTATTTTCAATATTTATTTATTTAAGCCATCAATAAAATCGATCAATTTATGAAAACTGAGCAAAAGGAAAACCTATTTGTTAACTTAATATTTAACTTGGGGCTTCCTATAATGATCTTACGTAAAGGGGATGATTGGTTTGGTGAAACTCTGGGTACATGGATGTCACTCCCTGCTGAATCCACCGAAGTTTCTTCATGCCTTCTCGCTTTAGCTGTTTTCTTTCCGGTCGCATATGGAATTTATGATTTCAGAAATCGGAAAAAATGGAATTTCATGAGTATTCTTGGTGCAATAAGTGCATTACTGACTGGTGGAATTGGACTAATACCAGGCGGAACGGTTCATATGTTTGCAATAAAAGAGGCGGCCTTACCTGGAGTACTTGCAATTTTAACTCTCTTCACGCTCAAAACAAAAAAGCCACTAGTCAAAATATTTCTCTACAATCCCGATTTTTTTCAAGTCGATAAGATTGAAAAGTTACTTGAAGATCAAGGAACCCAAAAATCTTTTAACAAACTACTGGTAATATGTACTTGGTTACTTGCAGGTACATTTGTCTTTAGCACAGTCGTAAATTATTTTCTGGCACGTATCATTGTGGTAACAGAACCTTTTACTGACAAAAATGCTTTTAACGATGAAATTGGGACAATGATGACTTGGAGTTTTCCAGTAATTAGTCTGCCCTGCATGATAGCAACTGGCTATGCTCTTTGGCTCCTTGTCCGAGGAATTAAAAGGATGACAGGCTTAAACTTTGAAGAGGCGATGAATCAATCAAACCGACCAAAGAGTTAAAAGAAGAATTCGATTCTACCTCTAAAATAAAGAAAATTAACGATCTTCGATTGTTTTGTAATCCCTAAGGTTAGAGCCTTGATAGATCTGACGGGGTCGATGAATTTTTTTCCCAGTCTGAGCAATTTCTTTCCAGTGTGCCAACCAACCTGGTGCACGCCCAATTGCAAAAAGCACGGTAAAAGTATTTGTGGGAAATCCCATCGCTTGTAAAATAATCCCGCTATAAAAGTCGACATTTGGATAAAGTTTGCGGTCAATGAAGTAAGGATCTTGCAAAGCCACCTCTTCTAAACGCCGTGCAATATCCAGAATAGGACTGGAAACCCCTAAGGCCTCTAAGGCCTGATCGCAGGCTGACTTTAAGATTTTAGCTCGCGGATCATAGTTACGATATACTCGATGGCCAAATCCCATTAAGCGAGACTTACCTTCTTTTGCTGACTGAATAAATTTACTTCCATCATCTCCAGATTGGTGGATATCATTGAGCATGTTAATGACTGCCATATTTGCCCCCCCATGCAGAGGACCCCATAACGCGGAAACTGCTCCTGCTAGCGATGCAAATGGATTAGCTCCTCCCGATGCAATCATCCGACAAGTAGATGTGGAACAGTTTTGTTCGTGATCAGCATGCAAAAGAAAAATTAAATCTAATGCCTTACTCAAGGACGGATTGATTGGAGAATCACCTTCCTGGGAAAACATCATTGAAAGGAAATTTTCGCAGTAATTCCCAGATGAAAGAGGGTGCTTGTAGTCCTCTCCTGTCATTTTTCTATGATTGGCTGCAGCCAAAGCAGGAAGCGATGCAATAATTAAGGCTGCAGCATCGTCAAAGTTTTCTAAATCTTTTGCACGATCGTTGGTGCAGAGGTGTGGAAAAGAGCCTCCAAGTGCCTGTAGCCCTGAACCCAAAGACCCCATAGGGTGAAGACCAGCAGGCATAGATTGAACTGATTGTAAAACTTCTGGTGGCAGGTTTTGAAAAGTAGCTACTTTTTGCTCGAATGAAGTTAGCTCTTCTTTAGAGGGCAATTCTCCATTTAGCAAAAGAAGGCAAACCTCAAGAAAATTGGACTTCTTCGCCAATTCGGCGATGTCGTAACCCCTATACCTAAGAATACCTTTGTCACCATCAATATAAGTGACCGAGCTCTCGCATGAACCAGTGTTACCATAACCATCATCAAAAGTAATTAAGCCGCTGTCTTTGCGTAACTGTCTAACATCTAAGGCTTGTTCGTTTTCCGTACCGGTAAAAACATTTAAAGAATAGGTGGTGTCACCTAAGGAAAGGGTAGCTTTGTCAGACATGATAAGGGGAAGGGTAAATGGGAGTAAACTACACTTGTGCCACTTCTACTTGATATTTTCAAGAAAGTTTCGGTAAAGTTGGATTCCTTTGGCCTGACTTTTTTCAGGATGAAATTGAGTAGCTAGGCAATTTGAAGAAATAATTCCGCTTGTAAAGGGTCCACCGTAATCTGTGGTTAGGCAATGTACTCGAGAATCATTGGTTTCCACTCGATAACTATGAACAAAATAAAATTGATCTGTATCTTCAAGACCTTGTTGTAACCAATGATCTGAGGATAAATTCCATTCCACTTGATTCCATCCCATGTGCGGGATTTTGTAGTTGGCATCTAAACAAAATCGCATTGCTCTACCTTCAAATAATCCTAGCCCAGGAAGGTTACCTTCTTCAGAACTTTCAAATAGTACCTGTAAGCCAAGGCAGATTCCAAAGAAAGGACGATCTTCCAAAATCCAAGATTTTAGGCTTTGACGGAGGCCTGAATCTTCAAGGGAAGACATACACTGATCAAAACTTCCTTGCCCTGGAAAGATAACTGCATCCACATCTTCTATTTCGCTGGGCTTGGTTACCAATGAAACCTTAGCCTCTAAAAACTCAAAGGCTTTAACTACGCTTCTTAAATTACCTGTTCCGTAGTCAATCACCGCTATTTTGCGGGTTTTCATAAATTAAAAAAAGAACCTCAAGCAGATAAAGTCCCCTTAGTGGATGGGACTTTGCCTTGCAATCGGGGCTCTGAAGTCGTTGCCATGTCCAAACACCGGGCAAGAGATTTAAAAATTCCTTCAGCCACATGGTGAGGTTCTTCACCATGCTCCAAGCGAATGTGAAGGTTACAGGCGACTTCGTTGGCAAAAGACTGGAAAAATTCTTTAAATAACTGGATATTAAAATCTCTAACCAAGGCACTTTCCACAGAAACTTGCCAAAAGAGGTAAGGACGATTTGAAAGATCTACAGCAGTAGTAACTAAGGTTTCATCCATAGGAGCAACGAAATAACCATATCGTTTTATCCCAGATTTATCGCCCAACGCTTTACAAAAGGCCTGTCCTAAAGCAATACCCAAGTCTTCAACCAAATGGTGATAATCAATTTCAATATCTCCTTTTGCCTCGATATTTAAATCAAAAAATCCATGTCTTGAAAACAGTTCAAGCATGTGATCGAGAAAAGGTATACCAGTAGAAATTTCACTTTTTCCACTCCCGTTTATTAATAACTCCAGAGATATTTGAGTTTCACTGGTTTTTCTTTGTATCTTTGCTATGCCTTTTGCGTCCATGCTTTTATTGATTTCATTAGCATAGTCATCTCCACTGGCTTGCCAATACTGATTCTCACAAAGCAATTCGTTTGGGGATGTTTTGAAAAATAACGGACCAAAATTTTATCTGCGGCAAGATGTTCAAAAAGAGAAACGGCTATTTCAGGTGAGGCACACCCATCTGAACTTAAAGGTTTAACAAAAATGAAATTTGTTCCCGACGAAACATAGGTCCAACCGAGGTCATCAAAAGCATTGGCTAGCCAGTTTCTTTGTTCAATTACCTTTGCTAAACAACTTTTAAAATACTCTTGATCAAGTAACGCTGCTTTAGCTCCAACCTGTGCTAGTCTGTCCAAGTTATAAACTTCACGAACTTGATCCATTTGTTTAATGACTTTTGGATGACCCATAGCATACCCAACTCGCATACCGGCTAATGAATATGACTTGGAAAGAGTGCGGGTGACCAAGATGTGTTCAAATTCCTGAAGTAAGGGCAGGGCACTTTCGGGTGCGAAATCCACATAGGCTTCATCAATAACCAAAAGTCCTGAAACTGCTTGTGCCACTTTTCTCAGATCTTCGAGAGGGTAAACCCGCCCACTAGGCGCATGAGGACTTGTCAAAAAAAATAAGTTGGCATCAGTTGATACAATCGCATCAAAATTCAATGAAAATTCGTCATCTAAAAATGGGATCCTAATCATTTTGCTTCCCTGTACCCCAGATAACACCTCATAAAGAGAATAGCTTGGGTACATCATAGCTACCTTAAGCTCGTCATCCGAGTAACAACGAACACATAAATTTAACAGATCATCCGAACCGTTACCCAAAATAATCTGACTTGGGTCTAAGCTATGCAATTTAGCCAAAATCTTACGTAAATCAGATGACTTCGGGTTTGGATATAAGTTCAACTGGGCAATTTCTTCGCCAACACTTGTCAGAACAGCAGGACTTGGAGGGTAGGGGTTTTCATTGGTGTTTAGCTTAATGACAGAACTAGACCCTTCAGGCTGTTCGCCAGGCAAATACGCATTGTGTCCTTCCAGCCTCTTGCTAACACGCAAGCTACTTTTGCTCATTGGGTAATAACTGGTTTATCAGATAGTCTCAACATATGGGCATTACCATGACCATCCAGTTTTTCCATAGATGAAAATTGTTCAATCACAGGAGCGGCCTTGTGACAAGACTCTGAGTCATAACGAATAACACTGCTACGGCGAAGAAAGTCTTGAAGCCGTAAACCTGAGGAGAACCGTGAAGAACGTCCGGTAGGTAAAACATGGCTAGGCCCAGCAGCAAAATCTCCAACAGAAGTGGCCGTTTCGTGGCCTACTAAAAATGCTCCTGCTGTGGTAATTCTCGAAAGAAAGAACTCGAAGTCATTCGAACATACCTGCAATTCAAGATGCTCAGGAGCAATGAAGTTTGCGACTTCGACCAACCTTTCCCGCTTTGGTAAATAAACGGCAAAGAACCCTCTTTCCAAAACATTACGAATAGATGGTGCGTGCGACAGGTGAGTGAGCTGGCTATCCATTTCCTGCAAAACTTTTGGGAAAATATCCTTATCTTGAAAAAGAAAATAAATCTTTTCCTTCCCTGAGCCATGCTCTGCTTGAGCTAACAAGGCAGCAGCTACCCGTTGAGGTGAAGCGGACTTATCAGCAATAACCATAATCTCGCTTGGACCTGGCAATAAATCAATACCCACTTCTCCAAAAACTTGTCTCTTAGCTTCATTAACATAAGCGTTCCCGGGGCCAAAAACCTTGTCCACAGGGGAAATTGTTTGTGAGCCATATGCGAGAGCTGCAACAGCTTGAGCCCCACCGATCTTATAAATTTCTTCTACTCCCAAGAGTTGGAGTGCGGCCAATAGATGAGAGGAAATATTTCCTGATTTGTTCGGAGGAGTAACCACGGCTATTTCAGGAACACCAGCAACTTTGGCCAAGGTTACCGTCATCACTACGGTTGAAACTAATGGTACTTGACCTCCTGGTATGTAAATACCTACTCGATTAATAGGATAATATCGCTCACCGACGATTCCACCATGGTGATTTGGTTTTGTCCAGTCTCGTAAACCGCTCTGTTCGTGAAATAAAGTAACATTGGAAATTGCATCTTCCAAAGCCACCCGCTCTTGTGAAGAAAGCTCCGCAAGGCAATCCTGTAATACTTTTGCAGAAACTCTCATTTCCTCGGCAGTCATTGATGCTCCGTCAAATTCAAGTGTCTTGGCTAAGATTGCCTCATCACCCCCCTTCCTAACCTCGTTTAAAATTTTTCTGACTGAATTAGTAACTACTTCGTCTGAACCAGCTGTTGGTATAAAAAGTTTTAAGCGACCTAAAAGACTTTCATTATCTTCTACAAAGGATAAATTCATTCCACTATTCCCATTCGATTGTACTAGGTGGTTTAGAACTTACATCATAGACGACACGATTAGCACCTTGAACTTCATTGATAATCCTACTGGATATCTTCCGAAGTAAACCATCAGGTAGTTTGGCCCAGTCTGCAGTCATTGCGTCACTACTGGTAACTGCCCTTAAACAAATTACATTTTCGTAGGTTCTTTCATCCCCCATTACACCAACGCTACGGACGGGCAGAAATACACAAAATGCCTGCCATAATTTACCATACCAGCCAGATCGATGAAGTTCATCGATAAAGATTGCGTCAGCCTGCCTGAGAACAGTTAGGCATTTGGGCGTAATATCACGCAATACCCGAACCCCCAAGCCTGGACCAGGAAAAGGGTGACGATTGATCACATGATCAGGCAGACCTAACTTTTTACCAAGCAAACGTACTTCGTCTTTAAACAATTCTCGAAGAGGTTCTAGAAGCTTGAGCTTCATTTTTTCAGGTAAACCACCAACATTGTGATGACTCTTAATTAATGCAGCTGGATTTCCTCCTATAGGCACGCTCTCTATGACGTCTGGATAAAGAGTTCCTTGAGCAAGAAAATCAACATTTCCCAACTTTTTTACTTCCTTATCAAAAACTTCAATAAATGTTTTACCAATTATTTTTCTCTTTTTTTCAGGGTCAATAATTCCCTTCAGTTTTCCAAGAAATAATTTTCCCGCTTTTGCTACCCGTAATTTTCCGGGAATGTGATCATTGAACAATTTGATGACCTCTTCTCGTTCATTTTGACGAAGTAGACCATTATCAACAAAAATAGAAGTTAACTGTTTGCCAATTGCTCGATCGATTAAGGCAGCCGCAACACTAGAATCGACACCGCCACTCAAGCCTAGAATCACTCTTTTAGATCCCACTTGTTGCCGAATTTTTTCCACAGCAATTTCAATAAAATCTCCCATGTCCCAATCTCCATCGCACTTACAGATTGAGAAAAGAAAATTTTTGATGACTTCTACACCCTGCTCAGAATGTTCAACTTCTGGATGAAACTGTAATCCATAAAATTTTCTTTTTACATCTTCAATAGCCGAAAACTGAGAGTTCTCGGTTTGGGCAATTCCTTGAAATCCTTTAGGAATACGAACAATTGCATCCCCATGAGAATTCCAAACGGTTAAAGTTTTAGGTAAACCTTTAAATAGCTTTCCACCTTTTTGTATAGATAATTCACTGCGACCATATTCTCGACGGTCACATTTTTTAACCTCACCTCCCAGTAATTTCCCCATTAATTGTAAGCCATAACAAATACCGAGTACTGGTATTCCAAGGGAAAATATCTTTTGCGTGGGCAGTGGGGAATCTTTGGAAAGCACGCTAGCAGGCCCGCCGGATAAGATGATACCCTGAGGGTTCAGCTTCTTTATAACCGATAGTGAAGTATTGTAAGGCAGAACCTTAGAATAAACATTCTGTTCACGAATACGCCTAGCAATTACCTGGGTATATTGTGAACCGAAATCGAGAACCAAAATGGTTTGAGGCATGATTAAGAGTGGGGTTAAATAACAAAAGGGATGATTGATAAGACTAATCCCATGAACCTGCAATCCCTATTCTAAACCGATCAATGTCTCAAACTGATATTTGATCAAAAAATAAAATTGAAGCCACTGAATTGAAGACAAAGTGACCCGATGAAATTGAAATTCTATTTTTTCGCAGATGAATCATCTGCAGTATCATCTTTACTTTCTTCCTCTGAACTATCTTTGTCTGAAGTAGAAGCTTTTTCTGACTTGTTAACTGCTTTCTTAGCCGGTGACTTGGCCTTCTTTTTTGGCTTAGCTGCTTCTTCTGTATTTGAGGCGGCTTCGGAAGTTTCAACAGAAATGGTCTCTGCTGTGTCGTCTACCTGCTTAGCTTCTTTTTCAGAAGCATCTTTTTCAGTAATACTATCTTTAGACTCTTTAGTTTTTGTTGGTGCCTTCTTTTTCTTAGGCTTCTTTTTAGGTGCTTCCTCAACAAACTCAATAAGTGCCATATCTGCAGCATCTCCAAGACGAGGTAAGGCTAATTTATAGATACGTGTGTAACCACCTTTGCGGGAAACGAATTGGTTAACCAATTCGTCAAACAACTTAGTTACAGCTTTTTTGTTACGCAGTCGAGCAATCGCAAGCCTACGGAAATGCATTTTTCGGGCAGAATCTTCAGAACCATGAGCCTTCTTAGCCAAGGTAATTAGTTTTTCAACTGCTGGACGTAAGGCCCTAGCTTTAGCTAAAGTGGTTTTGATGCGTCCGTGCTCAATAAGCGAGCAAGATAGATTGGCCACCAATGAAACTCGGTGGGCTGATTTGACGCCCAACTGATGATTGTGCTTGCGGTGTCTCATGGGGAATAACTACGGGAGAAGTTGATTAATTGGTTGCAGGTTCTAAAAGGCGATTCTCAAACTTCATGCCAAGAGATAGTCCGAGTTGTTCAAGTTTGGCTTTGATCTCGTTAAGAGACTTTTTACCAAAGTTTCGATATTTTAACATTTCAGGCTCAGATTTTGTTGCTAGTTCTCCAACGGTTACAATGTTGGCATTATTAAGACAATTGGCAGCACGAACAGATAGCTCAATTTCATTAACACTCATGCCTAGCAAGTTCTTCAACCTATTTTGTTCCTCACTAACTTGTTTTGTATTACTTTCAAATTCGATTTGCTCTTCGCTTATTTGGTCGAATACATCCAAGTGGTGACGAAGTATAGCAGCTGATTGCTTGAGTGCATCATCTGGAGAAATTCTACCATCAGTATGAATCTCAAGGATTAACTTATCATAATCAGTCATTTGACCAACCCGAGTGTTTTGCACATCGTATTTGACTAGTTTAACAGGACTGTAAAGCGCATCCACATTGATCATACCAATTGGTTGGTTGTCCTCTTTACCATCCTCACCTAAGCAAAAACCACGACCAACAGTAACATTCAATTCGGCAAATACTTTTTGTTTCCGGTCGGTAGTCAGAATTACCTGTTCTGGATTTATTATCTCAATGCCTTCTATTGGAGAAATATCGCCAGCGGTTACTACCCCTTCTTTTTCAACATCCAGTGTGATGACAACAGCCTCTGCCTTGTGACTTATGATAAGTACTTTTTTAAGATTAAGCACGATATCAGTAACATCTTCAACAACACCATCCACACTCTGGAACTCATGTTGCACTCCATCCATCTTTACTGAAGAGATGGCAGCACCTTCTATTGAACTAAGAAGAACGCGACGGAAGGCATTACCTACGGTATGTCCGTAGCCAGTTTCGAAAGGATCGGCAATAAACTTTGCAAACTTATCTGTAGCAGTTTCTTCCTCTTTGATTAAACGGTTTGGTAGCTCGAATTTTCCAAGTCTTGTAGCCATGGTAATAGTCGGTTTTGGGTATAGTTAAAAAATTAGCGACTGTAAAACTCAACGACGAGTTGTACATTAATACTTTGTTCAAGTTCATCAGGCTGGGGCAGCCTAGACACTGTGCATTGCAGGGAGTCAGATTTGACCTCTAGCCATGGTGGGGTGTTATTGTATTGTGAACCATCCAAGTTACGGGTTGCTACTTGGCGAGAGGATGTTTTTTCACGGACGGTCAAATCATCACCAACAGAAACGACATAACTTGCAATATCTACTTTTTTACCGTTCACCAACAAATGTCCGTGGTTTACAAATTGACGAGCTGCTTGGCGAGTCTTAGCGAAACCAGATCGGTATACCACATTATCAAGACGCGTTTCCAAATAAGTAAGAAAGTTTTCACTAGTTATACCAGGTCTTCTTTTTGCTTTCTGAAAAAGATTACGGAATTGCTTTTCGGTAAGGCCGTACATCATGCGCAACTTTTGCTTTTCCAAAAGTCTGGCACTGTAATCGCTTGCTTTCCTGCGGAAATTAGCTCCGTGTTGTCCAGGAGGGTAGGTACGGCGCTCAAAAGATTTATTCGCAGGAAAAATCGCCATTCCAAAACGGCGATTTATGCGAGTGGTAGGTCCTGTATATCGTGACATTTTAAATTAAGGTAAGGTAGGGGGAAAAGTTAAACCCGACGTCTTTTGGGTGGCCGACAGCCGTTATGGGGAACAGGAGTTACATCAATAATAGCGGAAACATTGAAACCCAAGCTTTGCAAAGCTCTTATTGCAGAATCTCGACCCATACCTGGACCTTTAACCTTTACTAAAACTTCCTTCATTCCGTGAGACATTGCAACTTTCCCGGCATCCTGTGTTACAATTTGTGCTGCGTATGCAGTAGATTTTCTAGAGCCTCTGAAATTGCATTTTCCAGAGCTTGACCAAGAAATTACATTACCCTTTATGTCGGTAAAAGAAACCTTGGTATTATTAAAAGTAGCAACCACATAACATATTCCAGAAGTTATATTCTTACTACCCTTAGCCTTTCGTATCTTTACCTGTTCTATATTAGCACCAAGCAAATCGGCAGCAGATTCTTCCTTTTTTTCAGGTTTTGCTTCTTTTGTTTGGTCTGAAGCGGGACTGGCACTTTCAGTAGCTGTTTTGGCTGACTTTTCGACAGCATCAGGAGTAACCTGATCCTCATTAATTACTTTTTCTTCTTCGGTCATGAAAATTGGGGTTGGAAAGGGTTTAACTCTTACGGACTACGCCAACGGTTTTGCGGCCACCTTTGCGAGTTCGTGCATTGGTTATTGTACGCTGTCCACGAACAGGTAAACCTCTTTGGTGCCTAAGTCCGCGGTAACTACGTATGCTTTGTAAGCGCTTGAGATTATTGGTTATTTGGCGACGAAGGTCACCTTCAACCATAACTTTATTATCGATTATATAATTACTTATAAGACTAAGGTCTTGTTCCGATAACTCTTGAGTCCGTTTATCAGGATCGATTCCTGTTTCCTCAAGAATTTTATGTGCTCTGGTTGGTCCAATTCCGTAAACATAACGCAATGAGTATGCAATTTTTTTACGGTTTGGAATATCTACTCCTAATAATCTGGCCATAATTTTATATTTTTAAAGATTACAAATTTTTTAGACTCCCTTAAAAAAGTAAGCGAGCAACCCAAATGCAAATAGTGCAATTGAAATGATAATGAGAGGTCTCCACTGAGCTTCAAAGTCTTTTAGTTCAAGAGATTCAATACCTCTGTTCGAAGTGGCGGAACGACCACGAATTCTCCCTTTACGAAGAAATCCGTCATAATGTCTCTGTAGCAAAAATGTCTCTATTTGACGCATAGTATCAAGCACTACACCAACAATAATTAACATTCCAGTACCTCCAAAAAATGTGGCTACATTGTAAGAAACATTGGCTGTCTTGAATATAAAGTCAGGAAAAACGGCAATGATAGTTAAGAAAATTGCACCAGCTAATGTTAGCCGAGTCATCACAAAATCCAAGAACTTTGCAGTATGCTCACCTGGCCTTACACCTGGAACATAACCACCATTCTTCTTTAAATCATCAGCAATCTGAACGGGTTTAAACATTATTGATACCCAAAAGTAACTGAATACGAGTATCAGACCACCATAAACTAAGTAGTAAAACCATCCACGGCCAGCAAACGCATTTGCCAAATCGATTGCCCAGTTTGTTTCATTGGGCGAATCAGCGATAGCTGCACCTAATGTTCTTAGAAGTTGTGCGGGGAACATAAGAATAGCACTAGCAAATATTACTGGCATTACTCCTGCGTAATTAACTTTCAAAGGTAGGAAGGAACTTTGCCCGCCAAAGACCTTTCTTCCAACCATTCGCTTAGCATATTGTACTGGTATTTTCCGCTGTGCTTGTGTAACCGCAATAATTCCACCTACAACCAAGAGAAACAATCCAATCATAAGTGCCGCCTTTACAATAACCATATTGTCATCAGCAGGTGCAAGAAAAACTAATGAATATGCGTCTGCTAAAGCTTTGGGAAGATCAGCAAGTATCCCAACGGTTATGAGTAAGGAAATTCCATTTCCAATACCTCTTTGCGTAATTTGTTCGCCTAGCCACATAAGGATAAGAGAACCTGTTGTAAGAAAGATGATAGTGTTGATCAGAAACAGGCTTTGAGAAGAAGCGACAACAATATTGCCAAGAGGTTGGCCGTCTAAACCAATTTCAGAAGGGTTAAAGCCTGTTATCAAACTCCCGGGACTATCTCGTAAAGCAACAGCTAACAGTCCACCTTGAACAAGGCAGATTATAATTGTAAGGTATCTTGTGTATTGGGATATTTTTTGTCTGCCTGGCTCACCTTCCTGCTGCAACCTGGCAAGATGTGGGAATACCGCTCCCATAAGTTGCATAATAATAGAGGCACTTATGTAGGGCATGATACCTAAAGCAAAAAGAGCACCATTGAGAAGGGCACCACCAGTAAACATATTGTAGAAACCTAATATATCGTTTCCACCGGTATCACTACGGGTTTGCTCCCTAAGTTCAAAAAACTCCTTTATCGGTGAAGGATCAACTCCAGGTAAAGGTATATTAGCTCCAACTCTCGCAATGAACAACAAAGCCAAAGTAAAGAAAATCTTCTGCCTAAGCTCAGGTATTTTTAAAGAGTTGGTGAAAGCAGAGAGCATCTGAAAATTAGGCTAAGGTCACACTACCGCCAGCAGCTTCAATTTTCTTGGCAGCTGAAGCGGAGGCAAAATTCACTTCTACCTGTAGAGCTTTTGAAATATCTCCTGATCCGAGAATTTTTACAAACTTAGCATTCGAGCGAACTAGACCTGCGTCTTTAAGAGTCGCAAGATTAACCTTGTCCGAATTAAAATCAGAAAGTTTACTAAGATTTACAACCGCTATATCGGTTTGAAAACGAGTACGATTGAATCCTCTCTGGGGAAGTTTTCTATACAAAGGCATTTGTCCTCCCTCAAATCCTGCTCGAAGAGAGTAGCCAGAGCGAGCTCCAGCACCTTTGTGACCACGGCAACAAGTTTTCCCGTGTCCATTTCCTTCACCCCTGCCCAATCTTCTTTTATTGCGATTTGCACCAGATGGTAAGTTATGTTCTTTCATAAAAGTATAAACAAAAAAGATTAAGAGCTGGCAGGCACAACAGGAATTTCAACTTCACTAGTAAATGAAGGGCCTTTTACAGTCTCGCCTCTAATTAAAGAAATTTGTTCGGCAGTCCGAAGGTCTTGTAAGCCCTTCATGGTAGCTGCAACAACAGATAATGGATTGTTTGAACCGAGTGACTTTGATAATATGTTCTTAACGCCAGCAGCCTCAAGGACTGCACGAACACCGCCACCTGCAATGATCCCAGTTCCCTTTCTCGCAGGCTTTAAGAGAACCTTACCGCCATCGAAATTAGATAGTATGGAATGAGGTATCGTTTCACCTGCAAGTGAAACTGACTGCATTGACTTTTTTGCTTTTTCAGTACCTTTACGAATCGCATCCGGAACCATTTGAGCCTTCCCATAACCGTAACCGACATTACCCTTTTGGTCGCCGACTACAACCAGGGCCGCAAAGCTAAATCTGCGCCCACCCTTTACGACTTTTGCGCAACGATTTACATGCACTACTTTTTCAAAAAGTTCATCCTCCTCAGAAACAACTTTATCTGGGGACTTACGAGATTTATTTCTTTTATCAGCCATTACTATTAAAACTCCAATCCTGCTTTACGAACCGTATCAGCAAAAACTTTTACACAACCATGATATTTTCTTCCTGAGCGGTCAAAAACAAGAGTTTTGTATCCAGCATCCTTAAGGCGTTTACCAATAACAGCACCAACCTTTTCGGATCCAGATAAATTAGGTAGACTACTTTTCAACTCTTTCTCATTAGTTGAAGCAGATAACAAAGTATTCGAGGATTCATCATCAATACATTGAGCATGAATATTTTTATTGGTAAATCGGACGGTTAAGCGTGGACGATTTTGAGTACCAACAATTTTCTTGCGAATGCGCCACCTTCTTTTCTGTAGAAGTTCTCTTTTTTTTCCTAAATTCATAATATCTTAATTAAGCTGATTTCTTACCTTCTTTGCGACGGACATAATCCCCAACAATGCGAACACCTTTTCCTTTGTAAGGTTCGACAGGGTAGTAATTTTTAATTTCTGCAGCTAATTGACCTACCTTTTGCTTGTCAGAACCTTCTACATGAATCTTAACATTATCAGCCACAGTAACACTGACCCCTTCCGGAATTAAGTGATTGATCGGGTGGGAGTAACCAAGTTCTAGGCCTACTTCAGTACCCTTAACCGCTGCTCGAAAACCAACACCTTCAATTAACAAATCCTTACTGTAAGGTGTGACTACACCTATGACCATATTAGCGATTAACGAACGTATTGTGCCTTGAAGAGCACGAGTTCCTCTGTTTTGGTCCTTTGGTTTAACAATGATTTCCTGTTCGGAAATGTCCAAGCTTACTGAATCATTAAGGTCTTGTACTAACTCCCCCTTTGGTCCTTTAACTTTAACAACATTTTTTTCCGTAGTAACACTGACACCTGATGGTATTTGTATGGGTAAATTTCCTATTCTGCTCATAATAAAATCTCCTACCAAACGCTGCAAAGTAACTCGCCGCCGAGTTTTTCTTTCCGAGCAGTTCGATTATCAATAATTCCTTGTGGTGTACTGATAATAGAGATACCAAGACCACCCAAAACGCTAGGAATATCTCTATAGCCACAATAAGACCTGCGACCTGGAGTACTGATTCGATTGATGCCTTTTATTGCATGTTTACCTGAAACATATTTTAACTGGATCTCGATCGACTTAAACCCCTTCTCATTTGCAGCTTCTCTGCAATCAGTAACAAACCCTCGGTCCTTGAGAACTTTGGCCAATCCAGCTCGAAGATTAGAATGCGGATAAGAACAACTAGACTTTCCAGCTAAACCAGCATTTCGAATTACTGTAATAAAATCTCCTATGGTATCGTGAACAGACATAATGTATAAAATAATTAAGGGTTACCAAGAAGCTTTAATCACACCGGGAACTTTGCCTTGAAGTGCAAGTTCACGAAAGGAAATACGAGATAGTCCAAACTTGCGTAATACCGCTCGAGGTCTACCAGTGAGAGAACAGCGATTGACGAGACGCACAGGTGATGAGTTTTTTGGTAGTTTGGTTAACTTAGCCTGAGCAATGTAAAAATCCTCTTCACTCGTATTAGGATCGGATAAAACCTTTTTCAAAGCCTCACGTTTTGCAGAATAGCGAGCGACCATTTTAGCCCGCTTCACATTTCTTTGTATTGCTGATTTCTTAGCCATAGTAGTAAAATTTGTAGTTTAAGCAGCTTTTTCTGTAGTTTGAGATGCCTGTTTACGAAAAGGCATGCCGAGAAGTTGAAGGAGTTCCATACCTTCCTCATCGTTTTTTGCAGTCGTTGTAATGCAAATATCTAAGCCTACATTGACTCGTTGTCTCTCAACATTGATTTCAGGGAAAATACTGTGATCAGTTACACCTAAGGAATAATTTCCATTTCCGTCTAGTTTCGCACGAACTCCACGAAAATCACGAATGTTAGGTAAAGAAATGGCTATGAGGCGGTAAAGGAATTCCCACATTTGATTACCCCTTAAAGTTACCTTGACCCCGACCGGCATTCCTTGCCGTAACTTAAAGTTAGATACACTAATTTTTGCCTTAACAACAACCGGAGCCTGTCCGGATATGTTGGCAATGTCATTTCTAAGATCCTTAACTCCATTTTTATCCATTTCAGCACCAAAAGAGGAATTAAGCACAATCTTTTCAATTTTAGGTACTTGATGCACATTTACAAAATCCAACTTTTTCATTAAAGCGGGAACGACAGTTTTGGTGTAAACTTCTTTTAATTCTGGAGTATTCATGACTGATTTGAAGGTAGATCAGCTTGCCTTTTTGACATTTGATAAATGGATAGATGCCTCTCTCTCGACAATCGAACCTTGAGGGTTATCTTGAGTTTTTCTTTCGTGCTTCTTTACGAGGTTTACTCCCTCAACTAAAACACGGTTTTTTTCACGTAGGACTTCAAGGATTTTTCCCTTGCTGCCTTTGTGGTCGCCAGCAATTACGACGACTTCATTACCTTTTTTTAATTTGTTAGCCATATTTAAAGTACTTCAGGTGCAAGAGATATGATTTTCATAAACTTTTGGCGCAGTTCTCTAGCTACAGGGCCAAATATACGGGTTCCCTTAGGAGATCCATCGTTGTTCACAATAACACATGCGTTTTCGTCAAATCGAAGGTAACTTCCATCACGTCGCCTCATAGGAGATTTCGTGCGAACAACAACAGCTCGTACGACACTACCTTTTTTAACCGAAGCATCCACAGAACTCTCCTTTACATGACAAACAATTATATCACCCACACCGGCTGTATTCTTAAGTTGTCCAAGACGACGAATCATACGGACTTGCTTGGCACCAGTATTGTCGGCCACTTGTAATCTGCTAAGTAATTGAATCATGGTGATGTTTTAGATAGTGGGTGCCTTTTCAATCAATTCCAATACACGCCAACGCTTAAGTTTGCTCAAAGGACGGGAAGAAACAATTCGTACCTTGTCACCCACATTTGAGAGGTTTTCTTCATCATGAGCATGTACAGTTGTTTTCCGACGAATTTCTTTTTTGTACAAGGGGTGGGGGGTTTTGTATTCATAAACCACCTTGATGGACTTATCACCCGTCTTCGAACGAACAATTCCGATTAACTGCTTTCGATCGTTTCTTTTTGTATTTTCAGTCATTTAAAATCTTTAAGTTGTTTGATTTTTTGCAACCTGGAGTTGGGTTAACAGTCTGGCACGATCTCTTCTAATCGATTTGATCATATGAGGTTTCTCAACCTGTCCAGTTTGTTTCCGAACTTGAAGTTGGAGAAGCTCCTCACCAAGTTCCCTAAGTTTCTTTTCAATTTCCTGTGAGGATAGATCTATAATTTCAGACATTTTCATACTTAATCTAGTAGGAACGTGCTCGAGTAACTAAACGGCAACGAAAGGGAAGTTTAGCATCTGCTAATCCCAACGCTTCACGAGCTAATGTAAGCGAGCAACCTGCAATTTCAAAAAGCACATGACCGGGCTTAATAACAGCAACCCAATGATCAACTGGGCCCTTCCCTTTACCTTGGCGAGTTTCAGCAGGTTTCTTGGTGACGGGTTTATGAGGGAATACCCTAATCCAAACTTTTCCTTTACGCTTTAGGTGGCGGTTAATAGTCACACGAGCAGCCTCAATTTGATTAGATGTCATTCTTCCACGTGAAAGCGATTGGATTCCGAATTCGCCGAAAGCAACTGTGTTGCCTCTTGAAGCAGAACCACGAATCCTGCCTCTGTGGACTTTTCTGTATTTTGTACGTGATGGTAAGAGTTTAGGCATAAGACAATTGGTTTAGAAAATTTTATCTTCGTCCTTAAGGCATATCCAGCATTTGATACCAATAATACCGTATACTGTATTTGCTTCGACTAGTCCGTAATCAATATTCTCGCGTAAAGTATGTAGAGGTACTCGGCCTTCACGCTGTTGTTCGGTTCTAGCAATGTCAGCACCAGCTAAACGGCCTGCGCATTGAATCCTTATTCCCTCTGCACCCATTGACATAGTCGTTTGTACAGCTTTTTTCATCGCTCTTCGAAAAGCAATTCTGCGCTCAAGTTGAAGTGCGACACTTTCTGCTACTAAAGAAGCTACTAAATCGGGCTTCTTAATTTCTTGAATTTCTAAACGTACTTCTTTCCCAACTGTACGATTTAAGGAATCCCTAAGGGAATCAAGTTCTTGACCCTTCCTGCCGATCACAATACCTGGACGAGCAGACCAAATAGTAACACGAGTCCGGGTAGATGCTCTTTCGATTACAATACGAGGAACAGAAGCATAACGAAGTTTCTTTTCTAAAAACCCGCGTATAGCATTATCTTCTTTCATAAAAGAAGCGTACTCGAACTTATTGGCGTACCAACGAGCACTCCAATTTCTACGAACGCTTAATCTAAAACCGATAGGATTTACTTTTTGTCCCATATCTTAAATTTTCTCGTCAGTTAAAGTTATACGCAAATGACTCATGCGTTTTTT
>NZ_CAXLML010000022.1:0-6202 GCF_964187505.1 Candidatus Chordibacter forsetii | reverse complement strand
ATGGAATACTATCAAATGGCTGCCCATACCTATGGAATGGTTACCCGTATGCAGGGAAAAACAGTTGATGGGATCAAGAAATTAGCAAAGAACTTTAAAAAACGCGGAAATGGCATGCAAATGATGTCCATGTCCTCCAAGCCGGATCAGCTCGAGAAACAGGCACGAGCCTTCCGGCAAGCGGTTCAGGATATGTTGCTACCCCTTCAATTCGGTGCACATCATAAGGATAGAAAATTAAAGTTACCTCACGACTATAAGTATGATGATGGAAAACCGCATCAAGTGATTCAACCAGGAGTTATTTTTGAAAATGATAACGATTTTAACTCATCCGAATCCAATGATCTAGTTAATCAATATGCCCAGTGGATATCCTCTCCTAACAATCCCCGTTTTACCAAAGTTGTTGTAAATAGGATTTGGAAAAAGATATTTGGGCGGGGATTGGTAGAGCCCCTGAATGATTGGAGAGAAGATACCGAAGCCTCCATGCCAAAACTCCTTGACCATCTATCGGGGTTGCTCGTTCGTTTGGATTATGACCTTAGGGAATTTCAACGGGTTCTTCTCAACCTGAACATTTTTGAAAACCAAGCCTTTGACCAGGAATTGGAGTCGCTAGCCCCATATTACTTTCAGGCTCCTACTCTGCAGAGAATGTCAGCTGAGCAGTTATGGGATTCTTTGCTCACTTTAGTTGTTCCGGAAATTGATCACCGTCAGCCAAAAGAGGAGGAGGTTGATTTTCTCGAGTCTAAAAAGACAAACCTGGAAAAGTACCGTTTAAAAGTGGAAGGAATGTCATCAGAAGAATTGTTTGATGTCGTCAAGGAGGGAAGGAAACAAATAGTTGAAATTCAGGAACAGATAAATGCCATCAATGCTCGGATGAAAAAGGCTGTAGAGTTGGATGATCGAGAATCACTTGGTAAACTTAAAAGACTCCAAAACGAATTGCGTGATAATCAGCGCTTTGCACTCGCGAGCAAAATTATGGGAGGTGAATTTAATGTTTATTCAATGTATAAGAATTATCCTCCAAAAAGAAAACGCAAGCCTTCTGAAGAGGAAAGAAAGTTTCCAACTCATTTACGCCGAGCGTCTGAACAAAATTCGCCTGCTAATGCTGACCATTTCCTCAGAGAATTTGGCCAGTCTGATCGGGATTTAATCAATAACAGCCGAAAAGAAGCATCGATTCCTCAAGTGCTAAACCTAATGAATGGTAACCTCCGTTGGAGATTAATTGATAAGCATTCTCCCCTTGCGAAAGCGGTCATTAAAGAAGAAACCCTGGAGCAAAAAATTAAGATCGTTTATGAGGCCATGCTCCAAAGATCTCCCACAGAAAAGGAAATTGAACTTTGTAAGAATAGCCTGCCCTTTCCGGATTTACCCACTGCTCCAGCCTTCAAAGATTCGGATACTCCAAAGCAGAAAGCTCAGATCGCCCAAAAAGCGAAAAAGCAAAAGGAATATTACCAAAATCGAGTGCATAATGAATTGCGTCATCTTGCTTGGGCATTGCTTAACACTCGTGAATTTTCTTTCATCCAGTAATCGCCATGAGTACCCAAAAACTTTTCCAATCTGAACTAAACCGTAGAGCATATTTGAGTTATGCAGCCAAAAGCTTTCTTGGGGTTAGCATACTGCCCTGGGTAACCAACTCTCCAGCCATTGGTGCAGGCTTGGGACTTAACCGTCCGGTAAATTATGCCCCCAAAGCAAAAAATGTGATCTACCTCTACATGTCTGGAGGAATGAGTCATCTCGATACTTTCGACCCTAAAACAAGCGAGGTTAAAGGACCGATGGGACTGTTAAAAACGAAAACCGATGGAATTGCCCTAGCGGAGACCCTTCCATTACTCGCTAATCACTCCGACAAAATTGCAGTTATCAGGGGTTTAACCTCAACCAAAGGGGCTCACGAACAGGGAAATTACTTCATGCACACAAGCTATGATAAAAGGGGAACCATTGTACACCCAAGCATGGGGTCATGGGTGACTCGTTTGGACGGTCGGTTTAACCCTACTCTACCCGGTGCAGTGGTGGTAGGCACTGGCAACCAACATCCACTATCCGGTTTTCTATCTACCCAGCACCAGCCCCTAAAAGTTGGAGCCCCCGGAAAAGGACTGGCCAATTGTGAACACAAAGGATTTGACGAAGATACTTTCAACAGAAACTTAAATTTATCCAAAAATTTGGACCAAGCTTTTGTTCAAAAATATAACCTCGCAAAAGTACGCTCCTATGCTGACATTTACGAAGATGCCGTCCGTTTGATGCGAAGCAAAGACTTGGACGCATTTGATTTAAGCCAAGAGAAACAAGGAGTGCGCGATGCCTATGGAAGGGATAATTTTGGCCAGGGTGTACTACTGGCAAGAAGGCTAGTTGAAAAACAGGTTCGGTTTGTCGAGGTACAGCTTGGCGGATGGGATACTCATAACAATAATTACGAGCGCGTATATGAGAGGTGCGATATTCTCGACCAAGCACTATCCGCTTTATTGGACGATCTGCATAAACGTGGGATGCTCGAAGAAACCTTAGTGGTTTTGGCCACGGAATTTGGTCGCACTCCAGATTACAATTTAAATGAGGGAAGAGACCATTACCCCAAAGCATTTTCTTGCATGCTTGCCGGAGGTGGGGTTCGGGGTGGACAGATCTGGGGAGCGACAGACGAAGAAGGTCGCGAAGTGGTCGATGGGATCACCCAAATCCCTGACTTTAACGCCACTATTGCCTATGCTCTTGGCCTGCCATTGGACGAAATCGTTTTCTCTCCCTCCCGCAGACCATTCACTCTAGTTGACAAAGGACAACCCCTTACCCAACTCTTTTAAAAAACATTCTTCTTTAGAATTTAGTTCTAGAATGGCTCTTTGGACTCGACCTTTGCTTTAGTCATCGGCAAGGGTAGATAATCTTTAACCTAAATTATAACCAATTATTATGAAGTATCTCGCCTGTTTTGCGCTCTTGCTTCCTTTTGTCGTGTCAGCAGCCAAACCTTCCTCATCATCATCCGAAAATGTCATCGTCATCGAATTGAAAGACGGTCCAGTCGTCATCGAAACTTTCCCAGATGTCGCACCCAAACATGTTGAACGTATCGAGAAGCTTGCCAAAGCCGGAAAGTACGACGGTGTAGCCTTTCATCGAGTCATCGATGGCTTCATGGCCCAAACCGGTGATGTTGAGTTTGGAAATGTCAAAGATTTTAGTGAAGGTAGAGTTGGAACCGGTGGTTCTGACTTTCCAGACATAAAGGCTGAATTCAATGACAAGAAACATGAGCGTGGCACTTGTTCCATGGCTCGCTCAGCCAGTCCCGATAGTGCTAATAGCCAATTTTTTATCTGCTTTGAACCCTCTTCCTTCCTTGACCGTCAATACACAGTCTGGGGCCAAGTGATTGAGGGTATGGAATTTGTGGACAAAATTAAAATGGGTTCTAGCCGGGACAATGGATCGGTCAGCGATCCTGACCATATGGTCAAAGTAACCGTTGGTAGACCTAAGGCAGAAAAAAGTAAATCGGACGAGAAGTAATCTTGGCATTCGTCCACTCACAAGTTGAGTGGATTAAGGATCAGATCCGATCAACTCATCGCACTGTAGATGGTAGAGACCAACAAAGAATTCTTCGTCCCATCTCTCTTCCACGGTTAGCCTTCCCAAAATCCGTATCACTCGGTCCATGGTTACTTCCACTCCACTCTCGGATCGTGCAACCACCCATCCATTTGCTTCTGGAGCCTGTCCAAAACAACAGCTTAACTGATCAGGCATTAATAAAAATTCCTTCACTAAATTCTCTTCATCGACCACGGTCGGGACCATAAATCCCTCGATGGCTACCTGCGTTCCGGAAAAACTACGCACTTCCTTGGGTACGCGAGCCGAATAAGAAGAGAAGTCATAATCCAACCCGTCTGACTCCCATTCAATTTCATAAGGGAAAGTGGTCAGTACGGAATACTTTAGTGCCTCGTATCCACTGGAGCTATCGTGAGGTGGAAGATTATTAATGACCTGCAAGGATTGATTGTCCTCCGAAGACAATAAGGTCTGACCCAAAACAATTCTGCCCTCCAGCACTTCATCCGTCTGATTTAAATCAGTAGTCACATTAGCATCCCCTTCCTGTGCCTTGAATTCTTGGAGCATGTCCTCTGGGGGGTTAGAAGCTGGGCCTCCTATCGGATCTCCGGCCAAAGGCTCGCCCACTTCAGTGAATTCAACTTGATTTGCTAAATCTTCTGACTCTGGTGCACATCCGACAGACCAACAGGTAAAAACCAAAAGGATTCCCTTTCGACCAAAAGATACCATCGCTAGTTTTTCTGGGTTACTCATTGCCTGACTTACACACTATCCGTGAGGATTTAAAGATTCTTGCAAGCTCGAACGATAAAGTTTGCGGGCAGGAAACCATGCACTTACGAGACCAAGCATAAGAATTCCTCCTCCTGTAAGTAAAGCCATACCATCCAACATGGGAAGGTTCATGCCCACACCAATTTGTAAATGAATAAGAGATGATACAGCCATAGAAAGGAGAAAATAAATAATCCATGATCCCAATGCTCCGAATGCGGATAGCAAAATAGATTGCCAAAGAATGGATCCAGTTACCACTGCTCGGCTTGCACCCATACAGCGAAGCACCGCAAATTCGCGCCTTCTCTCATGCATGGTTGAACGCAGGGTTGCTAAAATAATTAAGCCACCCACCAAAGCCATTAAAAGTGCAAGAGCAGCAACCGATCGTTCCAGCCAAGCAAAGCGGTTAAAGAAAGACGATAAAATTGCAGGTACCGGCCATGCGAGAGTGGCCCGATCGCCTTGCTTGTTATATTTTACATCCAAGGCCAGTCCTGATGAACCTTTCAAATTTAACAGTACACCACTTATGGAGTTTGCCTCCTCAGGATCGTGCCCTTCCATTGTTTGTACACCTCTAAGAGGTATCCATATTACTTGATCCGTAGGAGTGCCCGTAGGTTCCAAAATTCCCACCACTAGGTAAATATCGTTATGTTTGCGGTCTGGGTTATATTCCAATCCATGGTATGGGTGGAAACGATCGCCCAATTGCAAGCCAAGTTCTCTGGCCACTTCGGCTCCCACCAAGGCCTCCTTAGCTGATTCCGAAAAGATTCTTCCCGGTGATCGTACTTGATAATTTGTTCCGGACTTCCACTGATGATTAAGAAATAATTCCGGCATGGTTCCAACTAATCGGTACCCGAGGTAATTATCTCCCAGGGCAAATGGATAAGCCTCTGAAACTCCAGGATGTGAACGAATCGTTTCGTACTGTTCCCAGTCCAAATTTCCTGGAGAATTTTCCAGATGGAACAAGGCGTTAAGCACGAGTTGAAGTTGTGAACCTCTCGCTCCTAAAACGGCATCAAAGCCACCCGCAGAATGGGCAAAGGCAAGCTTGACTGATTGTTTGGTTTTCCAGGCTCCCAAAAATAATCCTCCAGACAAAGACACAGTAAATACAGCAACTAAAGTAGAAAGCAGGTTCTGCCTGAGTGCACGTCTCGCAAGTTTTAAAGATACAGATATCGCAGCCATACTTCCTTTACTGTTTTCCGACCTCCACCTCTTTGGACCCATTTATTTGATTCAATTCTTCCCAATCAACTTGATGTTCGAACTTCCCGATTACTCGTGGGTCATGGCTGACTAAAATGAGTGCACTCCCCCACTCCTTGCAAAGCGATCGTAGTAGCTCAAGCGAACGATCTGTATTGGTGGGATCTAAATTCCCTGTTGGTTCATCGGCTAGAACCAATTTCGGACGATTAATCAAAGCACGGGCAATAGCCACGCGTTGTTGCTGACCAATTGAGAGTTGGCCAGGAAGGTGATCCTCACGGTCAATCAACCCTACTTTATCGAGCAAGGAACGAGCACGGTCCAAGTTGGAGGCCCCATTTAGGCTCATCGCCAAGAGTAGGTTTTCGATACAGCTAAAACCGTTCAACAAATTAAAAGATTGAAAGATATAACCGATCATTCCCGATCTCAATTGGTCACGATCTGATTCATTCATCGCACCCAAAGATTGACCATCGATCCGAACCTGTCCTGAATCCGGGGTTAATACTCCAGCAAGCATATGTAAAAAAGTCGTCTTTCCGCTACCGCTAGGTCCTTTGATAGC